>JAFLUN010000099.1 GCA_022508785.1 Oscillospiraceae bacterium | reverse complement strand
AATCGTTTTTGAAATAGCAAAAAATTAAAAGTTTTCGTCCACCTTTTTCAAAAGGTGGTGGGGTGGAGGGGCAAAGCTCAGCCTCGCAGTCCGCAGACTGCGAAATTTTTTGCCTTAAAAAGCGCAGGAGGGGCGAAAAACAGTCCACCGGACTGTTTTTCGGTGGGGAACCCTCGCCGGGGGTTTCTCATAAATTATACCTTTTCCCCAACACAAAAATCCTTATTTGACGAAGTGATTTTTATGTCTGCTACAGAGCCGATTTTCGCTTCGCAGTTAAATTTAACCGGAGTGTAATTGGCAGTGTAGCCGAACGCAAAGCCGTCCTTTTGCTTGCCCTCAACCAAAACTGAAAGGGTTTTACCGATTTGCTCACTAAGGAATTTTTCTCGGATTTTCTCTGCTGTTTCAGCTAAGATTGCGGCTCTTTGCGCCTTAACAGCCTTGTCAATTTGACCGTCCATTTTATCTGCAACGGTGCCGCTTCTTCTTGAATAAGGGAAAATATGTATCTTTTCAAATCCGATTTTTTCTGCAAATTTTCTCGTCTCTTCAAAATCTTCGTCAGTCTCACCGGGGAACCCCACCATAATGTCGGTTGTAAGAGTTGCTCCCTCAAATTTTTCCCTCAATGTGTTGCAAAGATGTTCGTATTCAGCGGTAGTATAATGTCTGTTCATCTTTTTAAGTATTTTGTCACAACCGCTTTGAAGGGAAATGTGAAACTGCGGACATAGCTTTTCGCACTTTGAAATTTTCTCTAAAAGCTCGTCTGTAAGGTGGTCTGGTTCAAGGGAGCCGAGCCTGATGCGGCTAACCTTTTCATTTTCCGCAACGGCAAAAATTGCATCTGCAAGAGTAAGTGGGGAGCCCTTGCCGTATGCCGAAAGGTTTATGCCTACTAAAACTATTTCAGAATATCCGTTTTCAGTTAAGAAACTTACCTCTTTTTTAATACTTTCAATGTCCTTTGAGCGAACTCTTCCTCTCGCTTTGGGAATAATGCAGTATGAGCAAAATCTGTCACAGCCGTCCTCAATTTTGACTATAGCTCTCGTTCTTTCCTCAAAATTGCTTATGCCAAATCCGCTGAAATCCTCGCCGCTTTCGTGCTGGCTTAAATGTAAAATTCTGCTGTGCGAAATAAAAAATTCATTAAGCGATGGAATAAGCAAACTGTTGTTTCTGTTGCCCAGTACTATATCCGCCTCAATAAGCTTTTCCGCCATTTCCGGGAATGACTGGGGCATACAGCCCGTGAGCACTGTAACGGCATTTGGGTGAGCCGATTTAAAATGGCGAACGCTTTGCCTTGTTTTTCTGTCGCTCTCACCCGTAACCGTGCAGGAGTTTATAACGAAAATATCCGCTTCATCTTCGTTTTCCGTTACGGTATATCCGTTTTTCAACGATATTTCACGCATTTCCTGCGTTTCATATTGATTAACCTTACACCCTAAGGTGTGGAAAAAAATCTTCATATTTCTCACCTACGCAGTATTTTAACACATTTAAAAATTTTTTCATATACTATTTATCAATTTTCATATATTTTTTCGGAGGGATATATATGAAAAAACTTTTATCTGTAATTTTAAGCATATTTTTATGCGCTCTTTTTACCTTGCCTGCATTTTGCGAAGAAAATAATGCTGTTTTAGATTCAGTTACCGCAAAATCCTGCGTGCTTATGGATTTAGATTCAGGTGAAATACTTTTGGCAAAAAACGAAAACGAACAGCTGCCGCCTGCATCAATTACGAAAATAATGACACTTATTTTATGCTTTGAAGCGCTGGATAACGGTATGCTTTCCCTTGACGACACCGTGACCGCAAGCACGAATGCATCTCAAAAAGGCGGCTCGCAGATTTGGCTTAAAGAAAACGAAACAATGACCGTTCACGAACTGTTGAAAGCAACGGCAATTGCCAGTGCTAACGATGCCTGCACGGCTCTCGGCGAAAAGCTTGCAGGGGATGAAGAAGCCTTCGTTGTAATGATGAATGAAAAGGCGAAAAAACTGGGACTTGAAAACACTCGTTTTGAAAACTGCTCAGGGCTTGACGATACTACTGAAAATCATTATTCATCGGCTCTTGACATAGCCATTATGAGCCGTGAGCTTATGAAGCATGAAAAAGTAAAGGAATATACAACTATTTGGATGGATTCTTTGCGTGACGGGGCAACTCAGCTCGTAAATACAAATAAACTGATAAGATTTTACGAGGGGGCAACGGGGCTTAAAACAGGAACCACCTCAAAAGCAGGCTATTGCATAAGCGCCACGGCAGAGCGAAACGGAGTAAAACTTTGCGCGGTAATCTTGGGGGCGGATACGGGTGACCACAGATTTGAAGACGCTAAAAAGCTACTCAATTACGGCTTTGCAAATTATACCGTTTTCACGCCTGAGTTTGACGAAACGCTTATAACAAACGTAAACGTACTGTACGGCAAGACTAATGAAATCGTGCCGAAGATCATACCCGCACAAAGCAGTCTTTTGCCGAAAGGCAGTGAGACTTCAGTCACACAGCGCGTTGACATTTGTGTTGACGTTGAGGCTCCAGTGGAAAAAGGTCAGATCCTCGGCTACATTTATTATGAAATGGACGGCAAAGAGATAGCGAAATCACCGATTATCAGTGAAGAGAGCGTAGAGCGTAAAACCTTTGCTTATATTTTATACTCATTATGGTCCTCATTTTCTGTTATGAAATAATTTCTAAAAAGTTTGGATTATGTATTGAAAATTTACGGCTTTTAGGGTAAAATAAATGCAAGCATTTATTTTAAATGATTTTTATGTCCCTTTGCCTCTGCCTTACGGCATACCGGCAAAGATGGACGAAATTT
>JAFLUN010000098.1 GCA_022508785.1 Oscillospiraceae bacterium | reverse complement strand
CTCAAGCGGCACAACGTCGTTTTCCGATATGTATTTCTTTCAGGACGGCATTATGAGAGCGGTAAAGGACTCCCACGCAAAAATCAATTTCAGCCGTTCAATCGTATCGTTTGATGATACGGATTTCCTTGAAGACAGCCGAGTTTTAGAAGCGTTAGAGGCAGTCGAAAAGTATCATAATATCGAAAACGGCAGAATAAAGGTTGATATGTGCCTTCACGCTGAATACACAAATACCAACTCGATGATTTTGCAATTCGGCGAATACACAAAGGGAAAAGGGCTTGTAAATCATATTCATGTTTCGGAAACTAAGTCGGAGCACGAAGAGTGTAAGAAAAAATACGGCAAAACGCCCACGGAGCTTTTTTACGATGCGGGCGTGCTCGAATCCCCAACAATTTTCGCCCATTGCGTTTGGATAGAGGAAAACGATAGGGAAATCCTTAAAAATACGGGCGCAACGGTTGCCCATTGCCCTGCAAGCAACTTAAAACTTGGCAGTGGCGTTTGCGATACCTATGCGCTTATTCAAAAGGGCGTTAATGTATCAATAGGCACTGACTCTGCCGCAAGCAACAACGGGCTTGACGTTTTGCGTGAAATGTATTTGGCGGCTTTACTGCCAAAGGGCATAAGAGGTCAGGCAGATATTGTCTCACCCAAAGAAATTATCAAAATGGCAACGGTAAACGGCGCAAAGGCTCAAGGAAGATTTGATACAGGGCTTATTAAAGAAGGCTTTAGGGCGGATCTTACCGTTATTGATACCGATAAACCCAATCTTTATCCCGATTTTGACATTTTAAACAATATCGTCTATTCTGCGGAGAAATCCGACGTTGTACTTACAATGGTTGACGGTGAGGTTCTTTATAAAAACGGCGAATTTACAACAATTGATATTGAAAAAATCGGTTTTGAGGTTAATAAAATAGTAAAAGAAGTTGTCAGCGAGGTTCAAAATGGTTGAGAAAGCGGCTGAATTTATAAAATCAAAAATTGACGGCGATTATGAAATAGGAATTATCTGCGGCAGCGGTCTCGGCGGACTTTGCGACAAGGTAGAAAACCCCGTTTACATAAATTATGCGGATATTCCTTGGTTCCCCGTTTCAACTGCCCCCGGGCATATCGGCCGTTTTGTGTTCGGCGTTCTTTCGGGCAAAAAGGTAGTTTGTATGCAGGGCAGAGTTCATTATTACGAGGGTTATTCACCTGAAAGCGTGGTTATGCCCGTTCGTGTAATGAAGCTTTTGGGAGTAAAAAAGCTTATTGTAACAAATGCCGCAGGCGGAATAAACGAAAGCTTTAACGTGGGCGACATTATGCTGATATCCGACCATATAAACTTTACGGGCACAAATCCGCTCATTGGCAAAAATGATGACCGTTTCGGCGTAAGATTTCCCGATATGTCCTTTGCCTATTCATCGATTTTGCGTGAAACAGCAATTAAATGCGCTGAAAAAATGGAGCTTAGCTTGCGTGAGGGCGTGTATATTGGCTGTTCAGGTCCGTCTTATGAAACTCCTGCAGAAATAAGAGCTTTCAGGACATTGGGTGCAGACACTGTGGGAATGTCAACTGTAATGGAAGTTATTGCCGCAAACCATTGTAAAATGGAGGTTCTCGGCTTTTCACTTGTGGCAAACAAGGCGGCAGGAATGTCGGGAAACCGTCTTACCGAGCAGGAGGTAATTGACATCGGCAAACAAAAGGCAACCGTAATGCAAAAATTGGTTTCCTTAGTTGTAGGTGAAATATAATGTGCTTTTTAAAGGGCGCAACGGTAGGGTATGATACGGTAAACAATAAAGCCGTGTTTGTTGACCAAACTCTGCTGCCGCTAAAATACCGTGAAGCTTCAACTGACGATTACACAGAAATGTTTGAGGCAGTAAAAACCTTAAAAGTCAGAGGTGCGCCTGCAATTGGCGTTTTTGCAGGTATTTGTACGGCGGTTTTAATAAACAAAATCGAAACAGACGATTATAATGTTTTAATTTCCGAGCTTGAAAAAATTTGCGCTGATTTTGTAAAATGCAGACCGACTGCGGTCAATCTTAAATGGGCGCTGGGGAAGATGCTTGACGAGGGCAGAAAAAGCACCTCTCAAGATATAAAACAAAATCTTAAAACTCTTGCGCTCAAAATGATAGAGGACGATATTTCAGTCTGCCGAAAAATCGGCGAATACGGCGCAGAGCTTTTAGCCGATAAAAATGCAATTTTAACCCATTGCAATGCAGGCAGGCTCGCCGCAGTTAAATACGGCACGGCGTTAGCCCCCGTTTACGTAGCTAAAGAGCAGGGGCACAGCATAAAGGTTTATGCCGATGAAACCCGCCCGCTTTTGCAGGGGGCAAGGCTTACTGCATTTGAGCTGGCAAGCGCTGGCATAGACACTACTTTAATTTGTGATAACACTGCCGCAACAGTAATGTCAAAAGGACTTGTAGACGCAGTCTTAGTCGGTTGTGACCGAGTTGCCAAAAACGGCGATGCAGCCAATAAAATAGGCACATCTGCCGTTGCAATTTTAGCAAAGCACTACGGAATACCTTTTTACGTTTGTATGCCGTTTTCAACCTTTGATTTTTCATTAGATGACGGCTCCGGAATACTTATTGAGGAAAGAGCGGCGGAAGAGGTAACTGATTTTTGGTATAAAGAGCGAATGGCGCCCAAGGGTGTTAGGGCACTCAACTTTGCATTTGACGTTACACCGTCATCCCTTATTACCGCATTTATTACGGAAAAAGGCATAATTAAACCAATTGAGATTAAAAATTATATTTCAGTCTGTCGATAAACCATTTTGCGATAACAAAATAAATAAAAGTTTTCGTCCGCCTTTTTCAAAAGGCGGTGGGGTGGAGGGGCAAAGCCCCGCCTTGCAGTCCGCAGACTGCAAAATCCTTTTTCGCAAAAAGCGCAGGAGAGGGAGAAAAACAGTCCGGTGGACTGTTTTTCGGGGGAACCCTCGCCGGGGGTTCC
>JAFLUN010000097.1 GCA_022508785.1 Oscillospiraceae bacterium | reverse complement strand
ATCGCCGGTCTTATGGGCGCTTACGGAGCGGCTCTTTATGCAAAGGATAGGGCGAAAACCGACGGAACAGCAAAAAGCTCCGTTTGCACGGCAGAGGAGCTTACAAGCTTTGTACACAATATTTCTGTTGTTAATTGCGGTATGTGTTCAAATAATTGCCGTCTGACCGTCAACACCTTTGCGGACGGCAGAAAATTTATCGGCGGTAACCGCTGTGAAAAGCCTGTTACGAAGAAATCGCCTGATGCTGAGCTTAATATTTACGAATACAAACAGCAATTGCTTGAGAGCTATAAACCCGTAAAGGGGACACGCGGAATTATCGGACTGCCTATGGGACTTAATCTTTATGAAATGCTCCCGTTTTGGCATACATTCTTTACAAAACTGGGCTTTGAGGTAGTTCATTCTCCGCTCAACAGCAAAAACATATACCGTAAAGGCACGCATACCATACCGTCAGACACAGTCTGCTTCCCTGCAAAGCTTATTCACGGTCATGTGCAGACCTTGATAGACGACGGTGTTAAAACGATATTCTACCCCTGTCTTTCATACAATATTGATGAGGGCTTGGGCGATAATCATTATAACTGCCCTGTTGTTGCCTATTACCCCGAGGTAATAAAAAGCAATATGTCAGACATTGAAAGGATAACCTTTATCAATCCTTATTTAGGTATACACCGTCCTAAAGATTTTCCGAAAAAGGCGTTTGCCGCACTGAGCGAATATTTCTCAGAACTCACACTCCGTGAGGTAAACGATGCTTCAAAGGCGGCTTACGCAGAATACAAGGCGTATCTTAAAAAAATCCGCGAAAAAGGCGAGGAAATAATTGAAAAATCCCGAAAGAGCGGTAAACAGATAATCGTGCTTTCAGGCAGACCGTATCATGTGGACCCTGAAATAAACCACGGAATAGACAGACTGATTTCAAGCTTAGGCGCATCAATTATTTCCGAGGATGTTGTTTCTGACCGTGTTAATAAATTCCACACGGGAGTTTTAAATCAGTGGACTTATCATTCACGCCTTTACGCTGCCGCAAAATATGTGGGTACGCAAAAGGATATGAACCTTGTGCAGCTTGTATCCTTTGGCTGCGGGGTTGATGCCATAACCACCGACGAGGTTCGCGATATACTTGAAAAAAGCGGAAAAATTTATACTCAGATAAAAATTGACGAGATAACAAATTTAGGCGCAGTAAAAATCAGATTGCGCAGTCTGTTTGCAACATTATAACGTTCGGGAGTGATAATAAAATGGCAAAGCTTAAATATGACAAAAACGGCCGCTTGCTTTTTACAAAAGAGATGAAAAAGGAATATACCATTTTATTCCCGATGATGGCGCCAATACATTTTAACATAGTTCGCAATGTCTTTTTGCATTACGGATACAATGCGGTTTTGTTGGATACCGACGGGCCTGAGATTGCTCAGACAGGGCTTAAATATGTGCATAACGACACCTGTTACCCTGCGCTTTTGGTAATCGGGCAGTTTATTCATGCTCTGCAAAGCGGTAAATATGACCTTGACCGAACGGCTTTGATGATAACTCAAACGGGCGGCGGATGCCGAGCATCAAACTACATACATTTATTGAGAAAAGCTTTGCGTAAGGCAGGCTTTGAGCAGGTCCCCGTTGTATCGTTAAATCTTTCCGGTATGGAGAAAAACAGCGGTTTCAGAATTACCTTACCGATGGTTTTACGCATAGTATCAGCGGTAGTTTACGGCGATATGCTCATGCTTTTGAATAATCAGATAAAACCGTATGAGGTAAAACACGGAGAAGCCGCCGAGCTTGTAGACCGTTGGACTGAGAAGCTGACTGATCAGTTTGCCCGCGGATTAGGATATAAAACAAAAGAGATTGAAGAAAATCTTGACAAAATCTGCGCTGATTTTAAGAAAATCGAAGTAAACCGTGTGCCTAAAATAAAGGTGGGCATAGTAGGTGAGATATACGTTAAATATGCCCGTCTCGGCAATAACGATTTGGAACGCTTCCTTGAGGAGCAGGACTGCGAAATCTGCCTGCCGGGACTAATGGGATTCGGTTTATTTAAAGTTGATAACCGTTTGGAAGACTGCAAGCTTTATGGGGGCAGCCGATTAAAATACAGAGCCGTAAAGTTTCTTATGGATTACTTGACCCGTGTTGAAGAAATTATGGCACAAAGCGCTGTAAAATACGGATTTATTCCCCCTTATGAGTACAAAAACACCAAGAAGGCTGTAAAAGACGTTATAGGTTACGGCAGTAAAATGGGCGAGGGCTGGCTTTTGACGGCGGAAATGATAGAGCTTGCCGAAACGGGATTTGAAAATATCGTTTGCACTCAGCCCTTCGGTTGCCTGCCCAATCACATCAACGGAAAGGGAATGATCCGCAAAATCCGCAGCATAAATCCGAAAGCAAATATTGTGGCGATTGACTATGACCCCGGTGCAACTTATGTAAATCAGGAAAACCGCATTAAGCTTATGCTTGCAGTGGCAAAGGAAAATTTATCTAACACTCCTGCGGTAACCGAAGAATTATAATATACACAATATTTTTTAACAAAATATGGGCTGTAGCAAATTGTAAATGATTTATAAATTTTGCAAATTTGTATTCCCAAAATGGAGCGTTTTATGGTAAAATAAATATAATCATTTATTTTATAACCTATATATAAAGGAGATCTTTATAATGGCAAAAAATAAAAACGGCTTAAAAAAGACCGGAACTACTCACTTCGGTATTCAGAGAAAAATCGTAGCCAATATGACTGCTGAAAGCTGGGAGACTATCCCTCACGTGACATACAACTACGAGCCCGACGTTACCGAATTTATGATTGAATATAAGCGTCTTAACGAAAACTGCGCTCCCGAGGATAAAGTCACTCTCAACACCCTTATGCTTAAAATCATTGTTGAGGGTTTGAAGGCTGACCCTGCAATGAACGCACATATCAATTTTGACCGAAAGCTCGTTCGGGGTGAAATTCACACTTTTGAGGATATTAACATATCTATGCCAATGGTTTTGCCGAACGGCGAGATGATGACCATTAACCTGCATAATTTTGAAAGCAAAACCCTTGACCAGATGGTGGACTATATTGCCGATGTAAACCGC
>JAFLUN010000096.1 GCA_022508785.1 Oscillospiraceae bacterium | reverse complement strand
CATAACCTTCTCAATGAAAGGCTTTTTGCAGAAAATGGCTTACACCATTCAAACAGTTGTGCTTTTCGGCGGACTTTGGATAATGAATTACAACGCCCAAAAGGCGACAAACTCCATAAACAGCGGAACAAAATTAGGAATCGGCTTCGTGTGCTTCGGCGCGCCGATTATTTTCCTTGCGTTATCCCTTTTGGTATTCAGAAAGAAATTCAAGCTCTACGGCGCCCTTGCCGACAGAGTTCACGATTACATAATTTTAAAGCGCGAAGAAGAGAAAAAGTAAATGGGAAAATCAGTCTTGACCTTTATTGCGGACACGCACCATTATTCAAGAACGCTGGGTGACAGCGGAAAAGCCTTCGTTTTTCGCAGTGATTCCGACCAAAAGTGCCTTAAGGAAACGGGCGCAATTATTGACGCCGCCTTTGATTACCTCAGCGGAACAGACTGTGATGCGGTTTGTATTGCAGGTGACCTTTCAAACGACGGTGAAAAAGTCTCTCACGAAGAGTTCCGTGAAAAGCTTTATCGGCTCAAAGAAAAGAAAAAGGTCTATGTTATAACGGCAACTCACGATTGGTGCTGTGATAAAAATCCGCGCAAATTTATAGGTGACAGCGTTTCTAATGATGTTCCGATTTTAGACCACAACGACATATACGAGTTTTATAAGGATTTCGGTGTGAATGATGCTTTTGCAGAATACAAAACCACCTTAGGCCCTGCCTCATATGCCGTGAATGTGGGCGAACACATAACGCTTTTGGGTCTTATTGACGACAAAAACGGCAGAAACAGCGCAGGCTACAAAAAGGCTCACCTTGACTGGATTTGCGAACAAATAAAATCTGCGATACATAACGGCAGAGTGCCCGTTGCAATGGAGCATCACCTTTTAATTCCGCATATTACACCGCTTTTCACTAAGGGCGGTTGCAGCCCCGACCGTGAAATGATAATAAACCGTCTTGCAGATGCAGGGCTTAAAGTTATTCTCGTGGGTCACAGTCATTTGCAACGAATTGACAGGCACATAACCCCTAACGGCAATGAAATTTATGAAATAAACATAGGCTCGTTGGTAGGCTACCCTGCTCCTATGGTAACTGTTACGGCGGACGACAAAAAAATTACCGTCAGCACGGATTATCTTAAAAGCTTTACTTTTGACGGCGAAACTCTTGACGCACAAACATATCTTCAAAATCACTCAAAAAAGATAATTTCCGTTCTGTTTTCCGCCGCCGCACAAAATGATAAAGAGCTGTTCCGCGCCCGTCTTGAAGCGTTGGGTATAAACACCGAAAAACTCGGAATTGCATTTATGCCGCTGTTTTTTACATTCAGAAAATTCTCTTGTATGACGGTAAGGGAAGCAGGCAGATATATCAATAAAATTCCTTTTACAAAAAAGATACCTGAAAAAAGTATTGATGCTCTCGCTGAGTATACCGTTCAGCAAACGGCGGAAAAGGTTTGGCTAAATATCTTAGACGGCGCAAGGGAAAAATACACACCCGATACTGATTTTTATAAAGTTGTTGCAGGTGTTTTCAGCGTTCCCGTTTCCATTTGCAAGCAAATGAATATGGGCGGCAAGGCTTTGGAGCTTTTCACAGAGCTTCAACGAGCCATTGACGAAATTCTCACGGGCGGCGAGCTGTCAAACGAAAATATTACTCTATACAGGAGTGAATGATATGGCAAACGAGCTTAAATTTTATCTTATTACAGACCTTCACCATTACGCCGAATCCTTAGGAACGAGCGGAAAAGGCTTTGAAAAGGCGCTTAGCAAAGACCAAAAGTGCCTAAAGCAAACGGGCGCAATTATTGACGCATATGTTGACAAAATTTTAGAAGATAATGACATAAACATTGTTCTTGTGGACGGCGATGTTTCCTGCAACGGCGCTAAGGAGAGCCATTTGGATTTGATTCCGAGGCTCCGCAGACTTAAAAGTGGCGGAAAAAGAGTATTCGTCATAACCGCCACTCACGATTATGTCACCGAAGGCAATGAGGTGGGCGAAGGCTTTAAATGCGTTGGAGATGAAATTTTGCCCGCCGAAATGACAACAAGGGACGAGCTCGTTGACCTTTATTTTGAGTTTGGCATGAATGAGGCGCTGTCCATTCACAAAGAAAGCCACTGTTATTCAGTAAAATTACAGGACGGCTACCGCCTTTTGTGCTTGAATGACGACGGGGACAAAATATTTTGCGGATACGATGAAGACACCCTTCGCTGGATAGACGAAGAAATTGACAAAGCTAAGGCGGCAGGGGATTACATTTTTGCAATTACGCACCATCCCGTTCTTCCGCCGTCGCCCATTTACCCGATTATTTCCGAGCGTGATATGTTGGGTGATTGGGAGAAAACCGCAAAGTATTTTGCCGACAAAGGCATTAAATTCGTGTTTACCGGGCACGCCCATATGATGAACATTGCGCACCTTGTAACCGAAAAGGGCAACGAGCTTTACGATATAAACACAAGCTCACTTGTTGGTTACCCGTCTGTTATGCGCAAGGTCGTTTTTGACGATGAAAAGGTTCAGGTTTCGTCAATTCAGCTAAAGGATTTTAACGGCGACTTTGACGGAATGGACCCGACAGATTATATGAAAATGCGTTTTGACTCGTTTCTTAACAGAGTTTTTGACACGGTTGCCTTTGATTACGATACCTTTGCAAATGAGGTTTCACCAAGCTTTTCTTTTACACCCGAGCGTGCTTACCGCCTTAAATTTCCGCTGAATTTCTTAGGCAAAAGGCTTCATTCCCTTACCTTTAAAAAATTGGGCAAACTGCTCGGAATAAGCAAATCAATCGCTCCCGAAATAGCCGACAGAAATGTGAAGGATTTTGCAATAGAAATCGTCAGAAACGTTTTCTACGGAGACGAGCCTTACACTCCCGACACGCCTGAATACAAAGCCTGCCGAGCGGCATTCGAGCGGATTGAAAAATTGACAAAACCTATTAAAAAGCTTCAAGAACCCGTCTCCCGTATAGGAAATCTTCTTGACGGCGTGCTTTATAACGCTCCCCCTGCCGATTGGGAAGGAACGTTTATAAAATGAAAAATGAATAATTTTGTAGGGGACGATGCCCGCATCGTCCCTTTTTTATATGTTAGATTACAGAGATTTTAGATATTCCGCTCCCTGAGGTAGCGGAACTGTTGGTGTAACCTATCTTTGCTTTTTTCACCAAAAATTTCTTCCTGCATAAATTA
>JAFLUN010000095.1 GCA_022508785.1 Oscillospiraceae bacterium | reverse complement strand
TTTTCGAGATCTTTCTGATATTGCTTATCAAGTTCGTCGAGTTGCTTTGCGTATTTTTCCGCTTGCTCTTTAGACTCTTTATTATGAGCTTCAACGGAAACGTTGTATTCGCTTACTTCAGCATTGACTCTTGAAAGCTCTTCCATAGCCTTTTCATAATTCGGATCATTTTTGTCAGCAGGAACTGCTATTAAGGGAGGGTGCTTAGTGGGCAATACTTCATATACAGTCTTGTCTACTAAAGCTTTCCTTTCTTTTTCATATTTGCTTGTAAGTTTTTCATATTCCGCAAGATACTGTATAGATCTGTCACCTGCGGGTTCGGTGGTTGACGCCGCAGGAGCTTTAGTGCTGTTAGCTGTCAAGCTTTCGCTTTGCGATTCAGTCTCCGTCAGCTGCTCAGTTGATGACTCGGCAGGCGGCTCGGTCTCTCCGACACTTTCAGTCACTGTCTCTGTGTCGGTCAAAGCATTTAATGCTGTCTCCAATTTTTTATTGTTGTTATGAATAACGATTACAGCGCTGAACACCGCAATAAGGCACACTCCGAGCGAAGCCAGGGAGATATACAGTGTTTTATCTGTGAAAAATTCAAGAAGCTTTTTCATAATCATCACCTGCTGTGAATTATACAGCATTATATTTTGAAAATCAATTGTATTTCAAAAAATCCCAAAAGGAGGACTTATATGAAAATATCACAATTACCCCAGGCGGCCGCCGTGTCGAATGATGACTTACTGCCTATCGTTCAGAACGGCGAAACAAAAAAGGTTGATAGGAAAACACTTGTCGGCGATGTCCCAGATGACGTATCTATCACCGATGGAAAATTGCAATTGACTGCAAAGGGTGAACCTGTCGGAGTGGGCGTGGATTTACCTGCCCCTACGGTCGACCAAACCGTCACTGAAAACTCAAAAAATGCAGTATCCGGCGGAGCGGTCAAAACCTATGTCGACGGTAAATCCGACGAGCTGAAAGAGACCTTTGAAAAGAGCATCACGGAAGAAATTATTGCAAGAAAAAATGCGGATAACTCTTTGCAAGAAAAAGTAACCAACGCTGCCAACGCCGTAAAAGGGACGGCTAAAGGAGACGTGTTATTTATTGATGATGTATCTCCAATTGAGCAAGCTATGGATATTACTCTTTCGAGCAAAAATATGTTTAATTACGGCTGGGATTTTAAATCGATTGGATCTCGAATAACTGTAGAAAAAGAAGAAAATGCAATTACTTTTATCTGGGTTTCAACAGATAGACCATATTTCTCTCTTAAAGATGAAAGCCATAAAAGTTTTAATTTTAAACCAAACACTACTTATACGAGTAAAGCAACAGTAACACTGACAGAACTTTCAGGAAGTGAAACGGCAAGTGATGGAGCCGGTAGTGCTGCTTTGACATTATATTTAGCGGATAACGCCAATTTCAGCTCAAATTTAAATCCCAAAATTGCGATTGTCAATGGTTATATAAAAGAAACTAACAATGGAAAACGACCCGGCACCTATGAAATTACAACCACATTTACCACTCCCGACGATTTATCCCCGTATCAGTATCTAAATACCCGTTTGGCAAATAACACTTCTGTACGATATGAAAACATTATGATTTGTGAAGGTACAGAACCTCAAGATTATGTACCTTATGCGGATGTTTCCAATGTAGAGGTTATGAGAACAGGGCATGATTCATCAAATCCTGAGGCGGAAAACGTTCAAACTGCTATATCAGACGAAAACGGCATAGTAAAAGATTTAACATCTTTCTATCCTGAAATGTCTATTGCCGCAAAAACACCTAATATTGTTCTTCATTGCGAGTACAACAAAGACTTAAATAAAGTCATTGAACAATTAACTCAAGCAATTCTTTCACTCGGAGGTAATGTATAATGTTTAATTTCAGAAATTATATTTTAAAAGCTTTTATCGATGCCATAGGTAAAATGGCAGATTATCAAATTATTTTAAATTCTGCAGGATGGCACGAGAAAGGGGTCTTGACTGAAGATGATTTATCAGATATTCAAAAGCGGATAGATGCTAAAAACGCTGCATCGGTTGAAGGCGTTACGGACGACGTGCAGGGAGATGATGAAGAATGAGCCTTTACGTGTACCAGTTATAAATATATTCGTAAAGAAGAATGGCTAAGAATAATTTAAAATTTTTTAAAAAGAGAGGTATTTATAATGAATAATCCTATCGAATCACTTCCGTTTCTTGACAAACTCAACGCTTTATTTGGCGTGGTTGTTGCAGTGCTTTCTTATATCTTAGGAGAGCATTGGTTTTTATTTGCAGCATTCTTGCTGTTGAACATAATCGATTATATAACCGGAATACTTAAGTCCAAGATAAATAACAAAGAAAATTCAGCTAAAGGAGCTATCGGCGCTCTTAAGAAGCTCGGTTATTGGCTGATGATTCTTGTAGCTTTTGGAGCAGGAGCACTGTTTATTGAGATCGGCGAAGTAATCGGATTAAACCTTGGGATATCGACCTTAATCGGTTGGTTCGTTTTATCGACTTTGATTATTAACGAACTTCGTTCTATCATTGAGAATTTTATAGAAGCCGGCTACAATGTCCCTGATATTTTAACTAAAGGGCTTGAAGTCGCAGAGAACGTTTTAAAGAAGAATAATAATCCTAATAATAACACTGACGCTAAAAATGACAAAAAGAAAAATGAGTAAAACCTAATAGGAGGAAACAGCAAAATGAAAAACTATCTTACATATCCGTGCAAAGTAATGAATATCTCGCAGGGTTACACAGGCAATTACAGCCACGGTCCGCATAACACAGGCTCGCCGAAGGATTATCCCTTCGATGAAGCGTGCGGCGATACGGGCAGAAGCCCGATGTATTGCCCTTGTGACGAAATGGTTATCAAGCGAATCTATACCACGGGAACGAATACATTATGGCTTGAGAGCGCCTCGAAGGTGTGTTTTGCTGATGGGACAAGCGATTATGTTACCTTAATGGTAACGCACCCTAATGACAGCGATATTAAGCGTCTTAAAGTCGGTCAGAAATTCAAGCGCGGAGAGCTTATCTGTTATGAGGGAACAGACGGCAACGCAACAGGTAATCACTTCCATTTCTCTGCCGGCAAGGGTAAAATCAAAGGTAACGGCTGGGTACAGAATTCCAATAAGAAATGGGTGCTCACTTGCACAAACGGAGCAGACAAGCCCGAAAAGCTGTTCTATATCGATAAATCGTTTACAACAGTTAAGAAAGCAAACGGTATTAACCTTAAAGAGCTGCCGAAGGATGAAGCTAAATCCG
>JAFLUN010000094.1 GCA_022508785.1 Oscillospiraceae bacterium | reverse complement strand
GATATGATTTCAGCAATATGTTCAAGCTCCATTCTATCCTCTGTGTCAAAACGAGAGAATGTCGGGCTGTCAATGTCTATGACACCGTAAAGTGTACCGTCTGCAAGCAGGATCGGTACAACGATTTCAGACTTGGATGTACTGTCGCAGGCGATGTGATTGCAGCAGCTATGGACATCTTCGACGAGCTGTGTTTCCAAGGTTTTCGCGGCGGTACCGCATACACCCTGACCGACTTCAATCTCTGCTACTGCGGGCTTGCCTTGGAATGGACCGAGAACTAACCTGCCTTGCTTATAAAGATAAAATCCGACCCAGTTAACGTCTTGCAATTCCAGCATCAATAACGCAGAAGTATTAGCAAGAACCGCTGTAATATCATCTGTCTCCTCCGTGATATACTGTAGCTGTTCCCGAATATAGGCATATAAGTCGTGTTTATCCAAAAAACTCTTGTATGCGATATCCATATACACCTTTGCCTTTCGATAATTTAAGTAGGGCAATTATTCCCACTCCACTGTTCCGGGGGGTTTGGAGGTTATGTCGTAGACTACTCGGCTGACGTGTTCAACCTCGTTTGTAATTCTGTTTGAAACACGGGCGAGCATATCATAGGGGATTTTTGCCCAGTCCGCCGTCATAAAGTCGTCGGTTGTGACTGCGCGGAGAGCAACAAGATGCTCGTATGTGCGGTGGTCGCCCATAACGCCTACCGTTTTAACGTTAGGCAGAACCGCAAAGAACTGAGCAAGCTCACTTTCATATCCTGTTTTTGCCATTTCATCGCGGAAAATAGCGTCGGCTTCCTGCAAAATTTTAATCTTCTCAGCAGTAATTTCGCCGATTATGCGAACGCCTAAGCCCGGGCCGGGGAACGGCTGACGCCAAACAAGCTCTTTCGGGATGCCAAGCTTTTCGCCGACTCTTCTTACCTCGTCTTTAAACAGGTCGCAAAGGGGCTCAATAACGCCAAGAAATTCAATATCTTCGGGCATTTTAACCTTGTTGTGATGAGTTTTGATTTTATCTGCATCGCCCTTGCCCGATTCAATGCAGTCGGGGTAAATTGTGCCCTGCGCAAAGAAGCCTTTTTCAGACTGTTTTCGGATTTCACTCCAAAATACCTTATAAAACTCAGTACCGATAATTGTTCTCTTTTCTTCAGGGTCGGTAATGCCTTTGAGCGCATTCAAAAAATGCTCACGGCAGTTTACTCTTACAAAATTCATATCAAAAAGAGAGGTGAAGGTCTTTTCAACAAAATCGCCCTCATCTTTTCTCATAAGACCTTGGTCAACGAAAACGCAGGTGAGCTGATTTCCTACCGCACGGGACAAAAGACCTGCCGCAACAGAGGAATCAACGCCGCCCGAAAGACCGAGAATTACTTTCTTGTCGCCGATTTTTTCACGAAGCTCAGTAACCGTTTTTTCAATGAAATTGTCCATTACCCAGTCGCCCGAGCATTTACAGATAAGATAAAGGAAATTATGGAGCATTTTAAGACCGTATTCACTGTGAGTAACCTCAGGGTGAAACTGAACGGCATATATACTTTCGGCCGTGTTTTCCATTACGGCGCACGGGCAGTCATCTGTTGTACCGATTACATTAAACCCGGTAGGGGGTTCGGAAATATAGTCCGTATGGCTCATCCAAACAACGCTTTTTTCGGGAATACCTTTAAAAAGCAAGCTGTCCTTTACTTTTACCTCAATTTTACCGTATTCCGAAACGGGAGCGGTAGAAACTTTTCCGCCTCGCATCCATGCAATTAGCTGGCAGCCGTAGCAAATACCGAGCACCGGAATGCCTAAATCAAGTATTTCTTTTGTGTAGTGGGGAGAACTTTCGTCATAAACGCTGTTCGGTCCACCCGTAAAAATTATTCCTTTGTAATTGTTCGCTTTTATCTTCTCAATCGGTGTTGTATAGGGAAGAATTTCAGCGTAAACATTGTTATCTCTGACCCTGCGGGCTATGAGCTGATTGTACTGCCCACCGAAATCAAGAACGAGAATTTTTTCCATAGTTTTCTCCTAAAAGTATGATTAAATATTATAAACAATTTATAGGATTATTGCAATAGTTTGTCGGTAAACGTATTTAAAAAGCACAAAGCAGAAAATCTGTTTTGTGCTTTTAAGTTTATCTGTAAATAATAGCTTCTCTTTCAGGGCCGTTTGATACCATATCAATCCTTTGCCCTAATTCCTTTTCAATAAACTCAACATACTGTTTTGCTTCCTCGGGCAGGGCGTTATAATCCTTAATACCCTTAATGTCGCATTTCCAGCCTTTAAGCGTTGTGAGAACGGGCTTACATCTTTTAAGGTCCGGAGTTGTGGGGAAGTCGTTTATTATTTTACCGTCAAGCTCGTAAGCGGTGCAAACCTTGATTTCGTCAAGATATGAAAGGCAGTCAAGAGCAGTCATAACAATCTTTGTAGCGCCCTGACATTCAATTCCGTAGCGAGAGGCTACGCAGTCGAACCAGCCTACTCTTCTCGGTCTGCCCGTGGTAGCGCCGAATTCGCCCTTGTCGCCGCCGTGAATACGAAGCTCGTGAGCTTCCTTTTCGTCAAGAATTTCCGAAACAAATTCACCTGCGCCTACTGCCGAGGAATATGCCTTTGTAACTACGACGATTTCCTTGATTTCATGGGGCGGAATGCCTGCGCCAACTGCGCCGTAGCCTGCAAGCGTTGAAGAGGAGGTAACCATCGGGTAAATGCCGAAATCGGGGTCTTTAAGCGTGCCCAATTGACCTTCAAGAAGAATGTTTTTGCCTTCTTTGAGCGCATCGTGCAGGAGTTTGTGAGTATCGCAAACGAAAGGCGCAATTTTCTCTTTGTATTCCATGCAAAGATTGAACAATTCTTCTTCGTCAAGAAGCGGCTTGTGGTAAACGTGCTCAAGCGTAAGATTTTTAAGAGTGCAGATATTCTTGATTTTTGCCTTGAGAGTTTCATCGTCAAAAAGCTCGTTTACCTGAATACCGATTTTTGAAAATTTATCTGAGAAGAAGGGGGCAATACCGCTTTTCGTTGAGCCGAATGCCGCTTTGCCGAGCCTTTCTTCCTCATATTCGTCAAGGAGAACGTGATAGGGCATAACTATCTGGCAACGCTCGGAAACAAGAAGTTTCGGGTTAAGCCCTGCTTTTTTTATGTCTTCCAACTCGTTAATAAACTTGTTTATATCAAGAGCCACGCCGTTACCGATGATATTAACGGTATTTTCGTTGCATACGCCGCTGGGCATAAGGTGCAGTGCAAATCTGCCGTATTTGTTTATAATGGTGTGACCTGCGTTTGCGCCGCCCTGAAAACGGATAACAATATCTGCCTCGCTTGCAAGCATATCAGTGATTTTACCTTTTCCTTCGTCGCCCCAGTTAGCGCCGACAACTGCTTTAACCATAAGTTGATTCTCTCCTTAAAAAGCGAAAATCGCTTTGATAAAAAATACA
>JAFLUN010000093.1 GCA_022508785.1 Oscillospiraceae bacterium | reverse complement strand
TACTTAAAATAAAACGGAGCAAAGCGTGAACTTTGCCCGTTTTGTGTCATCAACACCAAAAAGATGCTTTTGCGTTTTTTGTGGATAGATTCGAACCCTCGTATTGTGTCTTAATAAAAGCGCTTAGAGTTCAATAGATGTTTTATGCTGCTTAATTATTCATATTTTCTGCGGTGTTTTATAAAAACAATAATATACATCGCAGCACACAGAAGAATCAGCACAACGAAACACAGATGCATATAGACTACGTTATCCGTGTTTGGTATGTCAACATCGTCCTTTATGCTCGGTTGCGTTGTATTCGGTTTTTCAGTTTCGGGATCCGTTTCATCGGGCTCTATTGTTGCAGGGGGATCTTCTGCTTCAGGGGGATTTTCTTCTTCCGGCTTTGTCTCTAATTTTTGAATTACAGCGCCCTCTTTGATAAGAGTACCGCACTCGGTGCAGTAAATATCGCCGGTATAACCGTCTTCTTCCTCGGTTGCCTCTTTGTAATTCCGAAGCTCTGTTACTGCGTGATTTTCAGCGTCAAGCTCACCGTACTCGGCAAAGCAGTCGTTGCAGACCGCCTTTTTTGAGCAGGTTGCCGTTCCGCCGCCGTGTGCAATCTTGCCGTCGATCTGTGTACAGCCTTCATTTGTGCAGACATGCCAGTGACCGTATTCGTCAGAGAACAGCACACCGTCAAAGCTGTGCGTTTTAGCCGGAGATATTTCGTACATACAAACGGTACAATACACCGCCGTTTCACAGTTATTATTATCTCCCGGAATGTGAATCTCAACATCGCTTACATAACCGCATTCAGTACAAGCGCGGGAATGACCGTCGGCAGTCTCGATATAACCGTTAAAAGTATGCTCGGCATAGCTGTTATCCTGGCGTGTACCGCATTCGCAAACAAGCCAATGACCTACTCCGTCGTAATCCTCCTTGAAGCTGTGCTTATGTGTAGGCGGAAGCTTATCAAGTCTTTCGCCCTCTGCAATTTTTGCATCACAGCCAAGGCAGTATGTGTCGCCTGAATAACCGTAATCGTCCTCGGTAGGTGCTGAATAATCCCGAATTTCCGTTCCGCCGACATGATTTTGGGCATCCTTTTCGCCGTAAGGCAGAGCGCAAGTGTCGCAGACAGCAGGGGAGTTACAGGTTGCAACGCCGCCTGTATGCCTTTCTTTCGTTACGGCATCACAGTTTTCATTCAAACATTCCGAAACGTGGTTTTCGCCGTCAGAATACCATGCTCCCCATGTATGTGCACGGGCCTCGTCAATTACATATCCGCATATTGAACATGTAGTCGGTGTTGAGCAGTCGAGGTCGTCTGCATTGGGGCTGTGGCTTTCGGTTACGGTGCGGCCGCAGTCGGCGCAGGTATGCGAATGCCCTGTTGCATCTGACGAATACTGCCCAAAGTTATGAGGCGTTTCGTTTTCACGGGCGCTGCAGACACATTCCATCCAATGGCTTGCGTCATCGGAATTTTCCGTTACAAACTTGTGCGTATGCGTAAGCTTTGGAATAACGTAACCTTTTGATACAAGTTCTCCACAAGAGCTGCAATAAAAGTCGCCTCTGTAACCGTCTTCAAACTCAGTCGGTTTTTTGGAATTTCTTATTTCAAGGTGACCGATATGAGCGTTCTTATCAACCTCGCCGTATTGTTCGCCGCACTCCTCGCAAATTGCAGGGGTAACGCAGTTTGCTTTACCTCCAACATGCTCATGAACTGAAGCGGCGTTCGTAAACGGCATTGTCGCAACGAACGTCGTACAAACAATTGCAACCGACAAAATGATGCTCAGAAATTTTTTCAGTTTCATAAATGTCACGTTCTCCTTTATAAAACGTTTTAATAAAACGGCGTAAATGGTTTAATGCCGTTCAATCAATTCTATAATACTATGTTTTCACCTGAAAATCAAGATGTAAGGCGAAGAATTGTGAGAACCCCATTAACATAAATCATCAATTACGGTTGCCGATGCATAGACTTCCAAATTGCCAGATCTCCCTGTTACCGGGCCTCCCAAAACCGGCTTTAATTAAAAAACAAAACCCGTAATCTCTTATATATCAAGGGGAAATAACAAAACACCTATTGCTGTCCAAACCGAAAGGGTTCGGATTGCTATAGGTGTTTTATTTGGCGCAGAAGGAGAGACTCGAACTCTCGCGCCGGTTACCCGACCTACGCCCTTAGCAGGGGCGCCTCGTCACCAACTTGAGTACTTCTGCAAGTGTAACGTGTTTAAAAATATTTATTTATAAAAATGGCGGAGAGGAAGGGATTCGAACCCTTGTGAGTTTGACCTCAAACGGTTTTCAAGACCGCCGCGTTATGACCGCTTCGCTACCTCTCCGCATTAGGCTTTGCTATAATAGCACAAAAAAAATCACTTGTCAAGATATTTTGTGAAAAAAACACTTATATTATGTGCCCCTTTTTGGACGCTGATTACTTTACAAAATATCTTTAAAATGATAAAATTTGTAAATATAATGATAAAAATATAGAAATATACCGAGAGGAGAACGATACATTATGGATAAAAATGCATTTGCAAAAACTCCGCCTATGGGCTGGAACAGCTGGGATTGCTACGGCGCCGCCGTGAATGAAGAACAGCTTTTGGGCAACGCGGAATATATGGCAAAACATCTTAAAGAATTTGGCTGGCAGTATGTTGTGTGCGACATTCAATGGTATGAACCAAAGGCTAAAGATAACGATTATAATAATTTTACCGAGCTTTGTATGGACGAATATTCAAGGCTTATTCCTGCCGAGAACCGTTTCCCGTCGTCAAAGAACGGTGCGGGATTTAAGCCGATTGCAGATAAAATTCATGCAATGGGGCTTAAATTCGGTATTCACATAATGCGCGGAATCCCACGGCAAGCGGTGCATCGCAACACAAAAATTATGAAAGACGGTAAAACCGCCCGTCAAATTGCCCATCATTTTTCCGTCTGCCCTTGGAACACGGATATGTACGGCATTGACCCACGCCTTGACGGTGCTCAGGAGTATTACGATTCAATTTTCGAGCTTTACGCATCTTGGGGTGTGGATTTTGTAAAGGTTGACGACATTTGCGTAACGGAGTTCAGAAAATGGGATAATCCTTATTCAGCCAGCGCCGAGGTTGAAATGATAAGAAAAGCTATAGATAAAACGGGGCGTGAAATAGTTTTAAGCCTTTCGCCCGGACCTGCTGAAATAAGCGTGGCAGACCACCTTTGCGAAAATGCAAATATGTGGCGTCTTACGGGCGATTTTTGGGACGATTGGAATCAGCTTTTAGGAATGTTTGACCGCTGTAAATTGTGGGAAGATATCGTTCGTGAGGGTTGCTGGCCCGACTGCGATATGTTGCCACTCGGCAGAATTTCCAAAAACGGAATGTGCCACGGTGAGCAGAACAGATATACAAAATTTACATTAGACGAGCAGAAAACCTTAATGACCCTTTGGTGCATTTTCCGTTCTCCCTTAATGTTCGGCGGTGAAATGCGTGAAAATGACGAATGGACACTGTCGCTTATAACTAATCCTGAGGTTT
>JAFLUN010000092.1 GCA_022508785.1 Oscillospiraceae bacterium | reverse complement strand
CCTCCTGTGTTTTGTAACCGAGCTCTTTTAATATGGCGCAATCTCTGCTTTGTGTCGAAACGTCACAGGAAATATAAACTATTCTCTCAGGGTTCATTTCTGCCACGCAGGAAAGCACCTCTTTACTGCACCCTTTTCTCGGCGGGTCAAGGAGAACGACATCGGGCTGAATATTTTTGTCACGAAGCATTTTTACAGCTTCGCCTGCATCCATACAGTAAAATTCGCAGTTTTCTGCCCCGTTTCGTTCTGCGTTTTTTTTGGCATCCCGTATAGCCTCAGGGATAATCTCAACCCCTATTACCTTTTTCGCCTTGTTCGCCATTGAAAGACCTATTGTGCCTGCTCCGCAGTAAAGGTCTATAACCGTTTCGTTGCCTGAAAGTGCGGCATATTCCGCCGCTTTTTTGTATAAAAGCTCTGCTCCGTCGTGATTTACCTGATAAAACGACCGGGGCGAAAGTTCAATTTCCACGCCGCAAAGTGTATCGCTGATTTTCTCACTGCCCCAAAGAACTTTTACCTCGTCGCCCAAAATAACGTTTGTATTTTTCGTATTGATATTTAATACTATGCTCTTTACTCCCGAAACCTTTGAAATTTCGGAAATAAATTCATCTTCTTCCGGTATATTTTCGCCGTTTATAACAAGGCAAACCATTATTTCGCCCGACAAAAAACCTTTACGGATATAAATATGCCGAAGCAGTCCGTCACCCGTTTCCGTATTCCAAACAGAAACGTGATTTTTAAATATCCATTTGCGGATAATTTCAACTATTTCGGCAAATTCCGCAGGCTGTAAAAGACAGTCCTCGGCGTCAATAATTCTGTGGGTGCGGTTGGCATAAAAGCCGATATTAACTCCGTTTAAATCTCTGCCCACGGGGTATTCCGCTTTATTTCTGTACCGCTGAGTATCCGCAGTGATAATTTCCCTTACGGGAACGTCTATATGCGCAAGGCGCAAAAATGCATCCTTTACCTTTTGGGTTTTTATGCGTTTTTCAGCTTCATAGCTTATGTGCCTGTAAACACAGCCGCCGCATTGCCTGAAATACGGGCAGTCAACGGGTATTCTGTCCTTTGAGGGCTTTAAAATCTCTTTGATTTTGCCCACAGCATAGGTCTTTTTTGCCTTTATGATATGTACTGAAAGCTCGTCGCCCTCAGCTGCGCCCGAAACGAAAACGGCCTGCCCGTCAAATCGACCTACACCGGTCCCCTCAGATGAAATCCCGTCAATATGCAATTTTATTTCCTGATTTTTAGAAAGTGGCATCAGTGTTTATCTCCGCTCCAGAAAATATAGTCCGAAATTAAAAGCGCTCTGCAGGGCGCCGCTTCTGCTCCGTCAATTTTAAGAGGGGGAGCCACAAGAAAGTAATCTCCCTCTTCCACCTTACTTAAATCAAGTCCTTCAAGAATAGCTATGCCGTCCATTAAAAGGGATGTGTGAGTTCGCCCACCTGAATCTTCCGTTTCAATGGTTTGCGCGTCCGTTCCAACTAAATACACGCCCATAACCGCAAGAACGGTGGCGGCAGTTTCGTGCAAAAAGGCTTTACCGTTTGATTTAATCAAAATTCTTTTCGTATTTCTCGGGAAATAACGCTCAACTATTGCGCCTGTGATTATTCCTTCGGGAACTTCAATAACAACGCACGGACCCACAAACGCCAAAGGCTCAACAGACGAAATATCCGCCCCGTCGTCAAGGAAATGAAGGGGCGCATCAATGTGAGTTCCGTTGTGCAGGCACATTGAAAGCTCGCTTAAATTGTACCCCGCACCCTGGTTTATGTCCGTAATCTTTTTAAGCTTTGGCTCGGGGTCGCCCGGGTAAACCTCCGCACTTAAAATATCCTTTGAAACGTCAATAATTTTCATTTTTACGCCTCCTCTTTCCTGTATATTAAAAAGTCAAATTGTATTTCAGTTTCAATTTTCTCTTTTTGATAAATTTTATCTATCGCTGAAAGCTCGGTTTTGTAATAATAGGGTGTCATTTTAAAAAGGTTAACTGCCTCTTCCCCGGAAACGGTAATTTTTCCGCTCACGGGGTATCTGCCCACAAACTCAAAGCCCTGATATTGCGTATCTTTCTCCGTATTTTCATAAGGTGCGTCGTATACTACTTCTTTAAGTCCCATTAAATGGCGAACGCCGGGCACAGCGTAAATTAAATAACCGCCCGTTTTTAAAATTCTGTAAAACTCGCCTTCAACCATAGGTGAAAATATTACAAGAGCAAAGTCCACGCTGTTTTCCTTTACGGGAAGATCAAAATTGCTTGACACAGCGAAGGTAATTTGCTTATATTTCCCTGCCGCCGCCTTAACTGCTTCCTTAGAAATATCCAGTCCCAAAAATTCATAGTTAATTTTTAACTTGTCGAGATATTCGCAAAGCCTACCGTCGTAATACCCCTCTCCGCATCCGCAATCGACAATAGATATTTTTTGACTATCGCCTATAAGCTGCGTTACAATCGAATTTAGCTTATCCGAAAAAACACCGTATTTTCCGCTTTCAAGAAAGGAGCGTCGGCTCATTATCATTTCACGGGTATCCCCCGGAGCCACTGAATGGCGTTTATTTGGCAAAAGCAAATTTACATAACCCTGCCGAGCTTTGTCAAAGGAGTGGCCGTTTTCACAAACATATGTATTCTCTTTAATTTCTAACTTTTCACGGCATTTCGGACAGCAAAGCAACGACATTTCTTTCACCTTAATTTTATATTTGAGGGGTGCTTTTTAAAACACCCCTCTTGTTTTTATTTATTTTGCAACGATATTTACAAGCTTGCCTTTAACGTAAATTTCTTTAATAATGTTTTTACCGCTCAGCTCTTCTGCAATTTTCTCATCGCTCTTGGCGAGTTTAATTGCATCTTCATTGGAAATGTCAACGGGAACTACCAGCTTTGCACGGATTTTTCCGTTAATCTGAACAACGATTTCAACTGAATCGTCAACGCATTTTGCAGGGTCGTAGGTGGGCCATACGCCGTCCTTTGCAAGCATTTCGCCAAAGCCTAATTCAGACCACATTTCTTCTGCAATATGCGGTGCAAAGGGGCTTACGAGCAAAATGAACGTTTTAAGCTCTGCTTTGTTTATTTTGCCGTTGTCATAAATTGCGTTAAGAAGGGTCATAAGCGCGGCGATTGCTGTATTGAATTTCATATTTTCAATATCTTCTGTAACCTTTTTAACGGTTTTATGCATAGTAGATGACAGCTCTTTTGAATATTCATCGCCGTCTGTAAGTATTTCTTTGAGGTTCCATATTCTGTCAATAAATCTCTTACAGCCCTTAACACTTGATTCGCTCCATGGAGCTGCCTGCTCATAGTCACCCATAAACAGTACGTAAGTACGAAGAACGTCTGCGCCGTAAACGTCAACAACCTCATTGGGGTCAATAACGTTTCCTCTTGACTTACTCATTTTAACGCCGTCGGGTCCTAAAATAAGTCCTTGAGCAGTTCTCTTTAAGTAGGGCTCGGGGAAGGGTACTGCGCCTATGTCATAAAGGAATCTGTGCCAAAATCTTGAATAGATAAGGTGGCGTGTAACGTGCTCCATACCGCCGTTGTACCAGTCAACA
>JAFLUN010000091.1 GCA_022508785.1 Oscillospiraceae bacterium | reverse complement strand
TCAAGTCTGGGTGTCGCCTCCAGAAAAAAAGACATCCGCAAGGATGTCTTTTTTTTTGCAATGATGTTTGCCCTACGGGCAAGTGATGTCGCTTACGCTGATGAATAACTGATAATTTTGACTAAATTCATTCTTTATGCTATAATTGCCTCAGGGGAGGGATGATATGGATTTTATTTTTGATGTTTTGGTTGAAGCGATTTTTGAAATATTTGCGGAGGGATTTCTTGCTCTTTGCTCGGCTTTTGTCCCGCAAAAGGTGCTGACTGAAAAAGGAAAAGAGATTATAACTTATATATTCTTAGCCGTTTCTGTTGTACTGTTAGTTGGATTGTTTATCGGAGTAATTGTTTTGCTGAAAACTAAGGGACAAAGTTTCTGGGGCTGGTTGCTTATCGGGTTAAACATAATTTATATAGTTACAGGAATTATATTGAAAATTGTTTCTCACGTTAAAAAGTAAAAAAAATTTTTGTCGGCGATTAAATATATGCTATACTAAATTACATAGTTTATTTGGGAGTGTTTTTTATGAAACTGTACTTAAAGCAAAAGGTGTTTTCTTGGGGAGACAAATTTACGGTTTACGATGAATACGGTAATGATAAATATTACGTAAGGGGAGAGGTTTTTACGCTCGGTAAAAAGCTTCACGTTTATGATTTATCGGGCAATGAAGTGTGCTTCATTCACCAAAAGGTATTGAGCTTCCTTCCAAAGTATTTTATAAACAAAAACGGGGAAGACGTGGCTCAGGCAGTTAAAAATTTCACTTTGTTTCATCAATCGTATTCTATTGAAGGCTTCGGCTGGAGTGTTGAGGGGGATTTCTTTGCCCATGAATATGAAATTTCATCTTCTATGGGAACGGTTGCAACAATTTCAAAGCAATGGTTTACTTGGGGAGACACTTATGAAATAAATGTTGAGCAAAGTGTAAACGATATAGATGCCCTTGCCGTTGTGTTGGTTATTGATGCTTGCCTGCAAGCATCTCAGTCGGCGGCCGCGTCAGCGTCAACATAAAACATATAATTTCAGTAAACAATAAAAGCAAGTCTGCGGACTTGCTTTTTCTTTGCCTATTTATAATATTCTTTAAGTCTTGCGTATTCCTCGTCTGTAATTTCAATTACTTTTCCGTGCTTGAAGCCGTAGGGGAAGGAAAACTTTTCCTTGCACATTTTAAAATTGCTGTCGCCGGGTATGTCTGAAATAAACGGAACATATCCCATTTTTTCTTTTTCACAGCCGAAGAAATCAAGCATAAGACACCACCTGCCGTCAGGTAAAATGTAGCTTGTGGGTGCTTCGTAGGCCCCCGGCTTTTCCAAAGTGCTCATATATTTCTCAAAAGCCTCGTCGTGAGTGTAAGGGCCGTAAAGACTTTTGGAGTATGCGTGCATATTCATTGGCGGTCGGTCGGAGTTTTTGTAAAATAAATGGTAAGTGTCGCCGATTTTCGTTAAGTGGGAATCGAGAATTTCATTGTCTTTTGCGAAGAACGGAACAGGCTCGGAGAAGCTTTTGAAATCCTTTGTAACGGAGCAGAAGATAATCATATGTGTAAAGTTATCTCCCTTTACAGTCGAACCCCAATGGATAAGATATTCTTCATTTTCTTCATCGAAAAACACCTCAGGTGCCCACATACAGCCGAAATCTTCTCTACCCACGGGCAAAAGCTCCTGCTCACTGAAATGTATTAAATCGGGAGTGCGCCATGCGCAAAAGCACTTACTGCCAGTGGAATTTACCTCTTTCCAATTAACCTGGTAGTTTTCGTCCATTCTGTATGCAATGGAAAGGTCGGTCGTGATAATAATAAATCCGCCCGTATGCAAACGGACAATTTCAATGTCACGGCAGCCTTTTTCGCCCATAGTGCTTGTTAGTATCGGCTCGCCGCCGTTGAGCTGCTCAAAGTTCAGTCCGTCCTTTGAAACGGCAAAATAAACCTGCTCGCCGTCGGGAGTGATTTTTTCTTTAAAATGAACAAATAAGTAAGCCAAAGTAACCATTCCTTTTTCTGTTTTCAAAATGAGTATACCTTTTATAAAAATCAAAGTCAATTAAATTTCGTAAAAAGGTGTTGACAAATGAAAAATCAGGGTGTACTATATAACTGTGCTAATTGTAATAGCACAGTTGACACAGATTTAAAAAATAATTTAGGAGGGGGAATACTATATGAAAAGAATTATGAGTGCGGTTTTAGCTGTTACTCCCATAGTTGTTATTTTACTTATCTTAAAATCTAAAAAGAAATAAATAAATTTTATATAATATTCTTAATTTCACGGAGGTGATATTGTTTGAAATTTTTCTTGGATTTCCATTCCCGAACACCGATTTATGAACAAATAAAAGAACAAATAACAAGTCTTATCGGTCAAGGTGAGCTTAAAGAGGGTGATCAGCTTCCGTCCTTGCGGCAACTTTCAACGGAGCTTTCGGTAAATATCAACACAATAAAGCGTGCTTTTTCCGATTTGGAGCTTAACGGAATAATTTATTCCGTTGCAGGTAAGGGAAGCTTCATAAGCGGAAATTCACAAAAGAACGTAATTGTAGAAAGCGCCCTGGAGGAAGCAAAACAGTCAATTTTAAAAGCCAAATCCATGGGAGCGAAAAAAATTGAAATGATATCAATTGTAAACAGTATTTACGAGGGAGATGAAACAAGTGATTGAATTTAAAAATATAACGAAAAAATTCGGCGATTTTACTGCTATTGAAGGAATAACCTTTAATGTTGAGCCGTCGTCAATTTACGGGCTGATCGGTTACAACGGAGCAGGTAAAACAACACTTTTGAAAACTGCCGCAGGCATTTACAAGCCGGAAGCAGGCGAGGTTTTAATGGACGGGCAAAATACGTTTGATAATAACGATGTCCGCAAAGAGATGTTTTACATTCCGGACGACCTCTATTTTCCGATGAACGCAACGCCTCATTCAATGGCAAAGTTTTATGCGGATTATTACCCCAATTTCAGTTGGAAGACCTTTGATAACTTAATTGACCTTTTCGGGCTTTCTGCAAAGAAAAGAATAAGAGGCTTTTCAAAGGGTATGCAACGCCAGACGGAGATTGTTTTGGCGCTTGCCTCAAAGCCAAAGTATCTTTTGCTTGACGAAACTTTTGACGGACTTGACCCACAGAAGAGAGATATTACAAAGAAGCTTTTTGTTGAATACATTGCGGAAAACGAAGCTTCAATAGTAATTTCCTCACACAACCTTACGGAGCTTTCAAACCTTTGCGACCACGCAGGGCTTATTAACGGCAAGCACCTTACAATGAACTGCTCGGTTTATGACATTTCTCAAAATTACGGCAAATTCAGGCTTATTTTTGACCGTGACGTAACAGCAGACGATTTCAGCGGTATAAAATACAGGTCTTTGGATATTGACGGTAAGATAGCAACGATTGTTTTCGAGGGCAATTCAATAGAAGAAAAGCAAAAGCTCAACGCCCTTCGTCCTATTGCTGTTGACGAATACAAGCTCACTCTCGAAGAAGTATTCCTTAATGAAATGGAGGATAAGAAATATGACATCACAAAGATTTTTGAATGATAAAGTTAATTCAAGAGACTTTTTAAGAAGCTTAAAAGATGCGTGCCTTG
>JAFLUN010000090.1 GCA_022508785.1 Oscillospiraceae bacterium | reverse complement strand
AGTTACCGAAATATTTGAATTTGTGAATTTATGGGGAATCCCCGGCGAGGGTTCCTCCGAAAAACAGTCCACCGGACTATTTTTCTCCCTCTCCTGCGCTTTCCAAAAGAAAAGGAGATTTCGCAGTCTGCGGACTGTGAGGAAGGGCGTTGCCCCTCCACCCCTAACCCTTTTGTCTGCTCTGCAGACATTTCCCCTGTTAGGGGAATTACCTTTTAAAAAAGGCTGGCGAAAACTTTTAATTTTTGCCTAAATAAAAAAACGGAGTGCAAATGCACTCCGCCGTTCTAATACAAATTTATTCAGCCTTAGCTTCTTCCTTATCCTTCGGGAGAATTGCATTAACAATAATGCCGAGAATAAGTGCGCAGGCAACCTCTGTAAGTGTAACCTTACCGAATGTAAGAGTGAGACCGCCGATACCGCAGATAAGAATAACTGCAACTACGAAGAGGTTTCTGTTCTTATTAAGGTCAACCTTCTGAATCATTTTAAGACCGGATACTGCAATGAAACCGTAAAGAGTAACGCAAACGCCGCCCATTACGCAGTTCGGAATTGTTGCAAGGAACGTAACAAACGGGCCGAAGAATGAAATTACAATTGCCATAACTGCTGTTGCAAGAATTGTTACAACCGAAGCGTTGCCTGTAATTGCTACGCAGCCAACGGATTCGCCGTATGTTGTATTGGGGCAGCCGCCGAAAACAGCGCCAACCATTGAGCCGACACCGTCGCCCAAAAGCGTTCTGTGAAGGCCGGGGTCTTCAAGAAGGTCTTTTCCGATAACTGATGAAAGGTTTTTGTGGTCTGCAATATGCTCAGCGAAAACAACGAATGCAACAGGAACGTAAGCTACTGCAACGGTGATAATATACTTAAAGTCAATCGCTTTAATTCCCTTTGCAGCCATCATAAATGAGAAATCGGGAACTGCAAAAATCTTCATATCATTAAATACTGCAAAGTCGATAATTTTAAGTGCGTCGTTGCCTGTTTTCATACCGATTACCGTGAAGATTACTGCAACTACATAACCTGCAAGAATACCGATGATGAACGGGATAAGCTTTGCCATCTTCTTGCCGTAAACGGAGCAAAGAATAACCGTGAAGAGTGTTACAAGACCGCAAACAAGAGCAACATAGGGGCTTGCAACCGATACACCCTCAGCATCAAGAACTTTACCAACCGTAAGGTCGCCGACTGCATTGCCTGCAAGTGAAAGACCGATAATTGAAACGGTAGGTCCTATTACAACTGCCGGCATCAGCTTGTTAATCCACTTAACGCCTGCAAATTTAACTACAAGGGCGATTACAACGTAAACAAGGCCTGCGAAAGCCGCACCGAAGATAAGACCTGCATAGCCTGCTTCTGCTGAAACTGCGCCGCCGAATGCCGCAAACATTGAGCCGATGAAAGCAAATGATGAGCCCAAGAAAACGGGGCTGTTAAACTTTGTGAAAAGAAGATAAACTATTGTGCCCACGCCTGCGCCGAAAAGTGCCGCTGACTGGCTCATGCCGTTACCTATAATTGAGGGAACTGCGATTGTTGCCGCAAGAATTGCAAGCAACTGCTGAAATGCGAACACAATAAGCTGCCCGAATTTCGGCTTGTCTTTAATGTTGTAAATAAGATTCATTTTAAATCCTCCTCTATATTAAGGCTTTACGCCCTTTATCCTTATTTTTAGGCTCTCGCCTTTATTCCTTTTTTGAAATTGCAACTTCCGTTACTCCGTCAATGTCCTCAAGTCGGACATTTACAAACTCCTCTTTTGACGTGGGAACGTTTTTGCCCACATAATTTGCGCAAATGGGAAGCTCCCTGTGCCCGCGGTCAATCATTACCGCAAGCTGTATAACCGACGGTCTGCCGAGGCCGATTATTGCCTCCATTGCCGCTCTTGCCGTTCTGCCCGTAAAAAGAACGTCGTCAACAAGAATAATATTTTTTTCGTTTACGTCAAAATCAATAACCGTTCCGTTAACATGGGGGGACACATACCGTTCAGTAAGGTCATCACGGTAAAGAGTAATGTCAAGCTCGCCGATTTTAACCTTGATATCCGAAAACTTTTCAATGTTTTCTTGCAGTTTCACGGCTATGGGAACGCCTCTTCGCTTAATGCCTATTAGGTAAAGCTCTGTTTGGTCGGCATTTCGCTCGATTATTTCGTGAGAAAGCCTTGCAAGCGTTCTGTTCATTGTCTGCTCGTCGATTATAACTTTTCCGCTCATAACAATCGCCACGCGATACGGCAGTCGCATAAAAAGGTATTTAAACGGTCATTTTTGCGCACGGTATCGCCTTTCTTTGAAAATTTACCTAAACTCAAAAAACTAAAAAAAGAAGCCTCACCGAAAATTCGGCAAGGCATAGTTAGTCTGATTACGTTTAGCAACCCTTGCCGGCATCTCTGTACCGAGTTAAAGGACTTTTACTAAACTTTATTTTAACACAGTAAAAATCAAAAGTAAATAAAATTTTTAAAAATTTTAAACTTTAATTTCAACCGAAATTCCCAAAAGGTCGCTGTACTTTTCTAATATGGGGCGAACCTCTGCCTCAATGAACTCAGTAACCTGTTCGGGTGCTCTGCCCACAAAGTTTTCCGTCTTCATTTCGGAAAGAATTTCCTCTTTCGTAAGACCGAACATAGGGTCAGCGGCAATTCTGTCAATAAGGTCGTTGGGTTTTCCGTCAACCTTTACGACTTTTCCTGCATCCATTGAATGAACACGGATTCTTTCGTGCAGCTCCTGTCTGTCTCCGCCCTTTTTAACAGCCGCCATCATAATGTTTTCAGTCGCCATAAAGGGAAGCTCTGCAAGCAAATGCTTTTCAACCATTTTCGGGTAAACAACGAGCCCTTGAGCAACGTTAATGTAAAGCTCTAACACCGCGTCAACGGCAAGGAACGCTTCGGGAATGCTTATTCTCTTGTTTGCGGAATCATCAAGAGTTCTCTCAAACCACTGTGTTGCGGCAGTAATTGCAGGGTTTACCGTGTCTGCGATTACATATCTTGCAAGGGATGAAATTCTCTCGCTGCGCATTGGATTGCGTTTATAAGCCATAGCCGAGGAGCCAATCTGATGCTTTTCAAAGGGTTCTTCGATTTCCTTTTCATGCTGAAGCATTCTAAGGTCGCCGGAGAATTTATAAGCCGACTGGGCTATTTGAGCAAGAACTGAAAGAACGTTGTAGTCAAGCTTTCGGGAGTATGTCTGACCCGAAACCATATAACAGCTTTCAAATCCCATTTTTTCTGCAATTTTTCTGTCAAGCGCTTTGATTTTTTCGCTGTCGCCCTCGAAAAGCTCAACGAAAGATGCCTGTGTGCCCGTTGTACCCTTTGAGCCCAGCAATCTCATTTGTGAAATCTGAAATTCAAGAGAAGCCATATCCATAACCAAATCGTTAAGCCAAAGAGATGCTCTCTTGCCCACCGTTGTAGGCTGTGCAGGCTGATAATGGGTGTATGCAAGGCAGGGCATAGATTTATATTCATCAGCAAATTTTGAAAGCTCGTTAATAAGATTTACAAGCTTTTTGCGAACGAGCTTGAGCGCCTCGGTCATAGTGATAACGTCTGTGTTATCGCCTACATAGCAAGAGGTAGCGCCTAAATGGATAATTCCCTTTGCCTTGGGGCACTGTTCGCCGTAAGCGTGAACATGGCTCATAACGTCGTGACGGAACTCCTTTTCATACGCCTCGGCTACCTCATAATTTATGTCGTCAGCGTGAGCTTTGAGCTCTGCTATTTGCTCGTCGGTAATGTTAAGCCCTAACTCCTTTTCGCTTTCTGCAAGGGCAATCCAAAGCTTTCTCCACGTTCTGAATTTAAAATCAGGTGAGAAAATGTATTTCATTTCCTTGCTTGAATATCTTGAATTTAAAGGACTTTCGTAAATATCTTTCAT
>JAFLUN010000009.1 GCA_022508785.1 Oscillospiraceae bacterium | reverse complement strand
ATATTGTAAAGCTCAAAGCCGTTTTGCGAAAGATTTTCAATAGACGATTCAAAAAGAATTTGGCTGTCGGTTTTCTGCTCCAACACAGCGCCGTCGCAAAGAATTTTCTTATAAATATTAAGAAAATCAGGGCTTGTTAATCTGTGTTTAGCGTGGCTCTTTTTGGGGAAAGGCGTGCTGAAATTCAGAAAAATTCCTGCAATGGATTTTTCCTTAATGAAAATCGGCAGATATTCCGCCTTCATTTCAAGATACCGTATATTCGAAATATTTTGCTGCTGTGTTTTTTCGCACGCCTGAATAAGCACGTCCTTAACACATTCCACTCCGATGATATTTACATCGGGGTTTTTCTTTGCAAATTCCGTTGCAAACTGACCTTTTCCGCAGCCGATTTCAAGATAAACGGGATTCCCGTTTCCGAAAATTTCTTCAAAATCAAAATATGAGCGGCTCAAATCAATTTGTCTTAAATCAAAGGACGGTATTTCGTAAGGAATACGCAAATTTTCGCAGTTTTCTCTGCGTGCCATTCTGTTTCGGAGTTTTCTTTGTCTCATAATTATTTCGCTTTCCGTAATAGTGTTCCGGGTGTAAATTTAAGGTCGCTTTTAATCTTAAACTGCATCATAGGGTGGGGAAGAGCTGTGAGCTCGTTTCCGTCAAGGTCAAAAATCTCATTCGCATTGAAAAATACAGGCTTTTTGCCAGGCTCTAAGGCGTCAAGCTCATCACCTTTACAGAACTTATTTCTCTGTTCTGCGAAAATGTAGCCGTCCTCACATTTTGTAACCGCCGCCATAACGTCACAATGGCGGATATACCCGCCTTCAAAGGAAATCTGCGCATTTTCATTGGGCGCGCCGAAATAAAATCCCGTGCAATAGTCACGGTAGCTGACCTTATAGCACTCGTCAATTATCCATTGGGACGGCTTAAAATCAGCAGACGGGTTTTGCAAATATTCGTCAACGGCGGCTCTGTAAGAATTGGTAATAACTGCCGCATAGTAGGCGGATTTTGCTCTGCCCTCAATTTTAAAGCTGTTAATTCCTGCAGAAATGAGCTCAGGGATATGCTCAATCATACACATATCCTTTGAGTTTAATATGTAAGTTCCGTTTTCCGTGTCATCAATGGGGAAATACATTCCGTCCCGCTTTTTCTCCATAATTGCATATTCCCAACGGCAGGGCTGAGCGCACTCGCCTCGGTTTGCATCACGGTTTAAAAGATAGTTGGACAAAAGGCATCTGCCCGAAAATGAAACACACATAGCCCCGTGAACGAAGCATTCAATTTCAAGCTCTTTGGGAATTTTTGCACGGATTTCCGCAATTTCAGTTAAGGACAGCTCCCTTGCGGTCACAATTCTTGAAGCGCCCATATTGTAAAATTCGTTTGCAGTAACATAGTTTACAATGCCTGCCTGGGTGGAAATGTGAACGGGGACACGGGGCGCATATTTTTTGCAAAGAGACAGCACGCCTATATCCGCAACAATAAACCCGTCAACCGAACAAGCGTCCCACTGTTCAAGAAAAGAGGGGAGAAGTACTATCTCATCATTCCTCGGAAGAGTATTTACCGTAAGATATACCTTAACATTTTGACTGTGGCATTTCTTTACTGCGCGTTCGAGCTCTTCCACGCCGAAATTTGCAGGCGCCGCACGCATTGTAAAGGCATCTCCGCCCAAATATACTGCGTCTGCGCCGAACATTAAAGCGGCATCAAGCCGTTCTTTATCACCGGCAGGCGATAATATTTCAGGTTTAATCATAAATATGTCCTTTTACTCCTTAACTTTGTGCGTTTACCTGCGCAATTGTTCTTAAGTTTGCCTCATGCTGCTCCATTGTTTCAGCAAGATAAATATTTTTCTTATTGTCGTGAGCAAAGAAATAATTTTGATTTACGTCAGGATAAAGCGCCGCCTCAATTGCCGCCTGACCCGGGTTGCAGATTGCGCCGGCAGGCAATCCCTCATGCTCATAAGTGTTGTAATTGCTGATATATTGGTTAAGATCGGATTTTGATTGTACTCTTGCCGTAATTGTGTTTGTAACGTAATCTTTGGTTGAGTTACATTCAAGAAGCGGGTAAAGCCCCGATTTGTTTAAACGGTTATGAATAACAGACGAAATCTGTGTAAACTGCTTAGCATTCGCACCTTCTTTTTCAATAATAGATGCAATTTTTATTATGTCGTCAACGGATATTCCCAGCTCTTCAGCCCTTTCAGCGTATTCATCAGTCCAATGCTGTTGGAATGCGTTAAGAAATGCTCTTACTACCGTTGCAGGGTCAGCGCCTTGCTCAAATTCATATGTTGCAGGGAAGAAATAACCTTCAAGAGCGTGATAAGCACCTTTTTTTGAGCTTGCACTTGGAATAAACTTGTATTCTTTACTGAAATCAACCTCGTTTATCGTTTTGTAAAGGGCAGAGGCAGTGCAAATATTATTCTTTTCAAGTCTTTCAAAAATCTTGTCAATAGTGTATCCTTCAGGGATAGTAATGCTGATAAGAGCGCCTCGTGTACTGCTTGTTTTAAAGCGCTTTATCATTTTTTCAACACCCATATTTTCGGTGAAATAATAAACCCCGGGGAGATAATTGTCCTCTTTATAACCCATTGCTTTAATGAAAACCGTACAGAACAGCTTGTTCTTTATAAGACCGGCATCTTTTAGAGCCGAAACTGCTGTTTTTGTGTCCGCATTATTGGGAAGAACAACCTCAACAGACGTTTCGCCGTCTCTGCCAATGGCAAGAACGTCGTTTACACAACTGAGAAGGAAAACCGAAATTATAATTGAAACAGCAAAGCAAACTGCCAAGCCGATAAACACGGTTTTATTAACCTTAAGGGCATTAACTATATTTCGCTTTTGGGCAGGAGACAGTCCGAAGGAAGAACTCTTTTTGCCTTTTGAGGTTCTTTTCTTTCTGCTGGCAGGGGAACTGTTCGAATACGGCTTTTCAATAACGGGTTTATTTTGCCTTTTGGAAGCTACTTTTCCCTTTTGAAATTCCATTGTGTCGGTTATTTTGCCTGAATTTTTATTAGATGCCAATGAATTTCTTTTAGCCTGCATTTCTTCGTCAAAGCTTTTAATTTCTCTGAGGTCAAGACGGTGATTCTTTGTTGCAGGAGAGGAAGAATTATTTGCATTTGCAGTGTTGCGAGACGGGGTCCGTGTAACAGAAGGAGAAGATTTAGCGTTCCCTGCAGGACGGCGGTTCTCCGCTGCAGTCCTTTGAGGTACACTACTTTGAGCAGACCTTGAGTTAATATCTCTGCCTGTATCTGTTTTAGCAGACTTACTTGCGGTCGGCTGTTCACGCCGACTGTTTACCTTGCTTGTAAGACTGTCGCCTGCATATTCATTTAAAAGATCTTCGTAACTCTTATTGGAAAAATCGTCTGAAAACTTGTCCATATAAATTACCATAGCCTTTCCGGCTACAAAAGTTTAGAAATATCACGTTTAATCCTTGCGTAGCCGAACAAGGCGTGATGGTAATTTCGTCCATCTCAAAATTTGTCTTTTACAAATTTTGAGGGACACACAATTCAATAGCGTGATTTTTCACGCTAGTTACCTCCTTATTAAGTCCGTTGGTGTAATAATAATTTTCGGCGGAATATCAAATTCATCCGTAGGTACACTCTCGCAAAGTTGCTGAGGGTATACAGGACAAACTGAAATTCCCTGAAAATCCTTTAAAAATCTATCGTAATAACCTTTTCCGTAGCCGAGCCGTGAAAAATCCTTGCCGACTGCAAGAGCAGGTATTAGACCCAAGTCATTTTTACTGTTAGAAATGTATTTTTCATCACTTGTCGGCTCTGGAATACCGTATTTGCCGACGGTGAAATCGTTTTTAGAAGCCGTACGCAAAAATTCCATTCTTTCCCCGTCAATACATTTCGGGAAATACACTTTTTTATTTTGCCTTATGCACTCTGAAAATACACCCCAAGTGTCAACCTCACTGCCGATACTTGCAAAGAGTAATACGCATTGGGCGCTTTCAAATTCAGGCAAAGACAAAATTTTGTCGGTCAATATTTTATCAAATTCTGCCTTCTCAGAAGCAGGTATTTCATTTCTCAATGTTAAATACTTTTGACGGCACTCTTTTTTAGTCATGGTAAATTTGTAAAGAATCGTGAACTGCTTTTGCTTTCTCAGTGCCTACTAACCGTGCGGCAATTCTTGTGCCGAATTCAACTGCACTGCCCATTCCTTTGGCAGTCATAATATTGCCGTCCTCACAAATGAACTTATCGGATAAAACTGCTCCCGTAAGCTCACTTTCAAACCCGGGGAAGCAAACCGCATTTTTCCCGTTAAGAATACCCCTATGACCGAGAATTGACGGTGCGGCGCAAATGGCTGTTATGAGCAACCCGTTTTCAAGGCAATAGTCAATTGCCTTGTTTACCGTTTCACTTTTTTCGAGGTTTAGCGTGCCGGGCATTCCGCCGGGAAGAAAAATCCCCTGAAGACCTGAATTGAAAGAAATATCGCTGTCGACAGCGTCGCAAACAACGCTTATTCCGTGGGAACCTGTAATAGTTTTACTGCCTACTCCCACAAGCTGTACCTCAACGCCTGCGCGCCTTAAAACGTCGGCAGGGGCTAACGCCTCAACTTCTTCAAATCCCGTTGCTAAAAAGATGTAAATCACAAATATCACTCCAAGGTTATGCCGATATAGCAGGGAAGGTTTAAAAGTTCCTTTATATCGGTTTTAATCATTGCCGTATTGTTTATTTTTCTGCCTTTTTTGCAGTCAAGCATTGTTTCGTTCAAAAGTGACACAATTCCGTCTGCTTTTATAACTTTTCCGCCGTAATGCTTTACAGCGCTTGCCCAATAATCTGTTACGCAGTCGGGAAATTTCAATTCGGTATCTCTAAAATCTCTTGCGTTGGAATATTTATCGGTAATTTCCGTGTAGGTTGTTGGAATTTCCGCCTGAAAGCCGTATCCAAAGGGGACGAAACCAAATTTTCCGTAATAGTCAAATAAGCTTTCTTCGGCGGGAACAAGCAAAAGAAAATCTAAGCCTGTTTTTTTCAGCATTCCGTCAGCTTTTGCCAGAACCTTTGCCATTAAGCCTTTCCCTCTGTGCTCGCAGTGGGTTAAAGCGCAGTAAACATAAAAGCCCTTATATTCCTCTATCGAGCAGGGAATAAGAAACGCGGACGACAGTATTTTTCCGTCTTCTTCAATAATCGGATTTTGGCAGACGGTATATACATTTTCAAAAAAGAGGTTTGTAACATATTCGTCCTCGTCGAAAATATTTTGCCAAAGTAAAGAGAGCTGTTTTTCTTTATTCTCGGAAGTCATAAATTATCCCTTATAAACCGCATTGTATTTTGTAAGAAGCTTTACTGGGTGGTAAGAAAGCTTTGCGGAGCGCAAGCCCTCGCTTCCCGTGTCTTCCTCACGGTTAATAAATTCATATTTACCTAAAAGCGATTTTGCAAGCTCGCGGTTTATCATTTGGTACGCTCCTCTGAAGTTTGCATACGCTTTTTCAACGTGTGTGCAAAATGTGTTACTGTTAAGCCTTTCGCCGAAGGTAAAGGCAACTGCCTCATTTTCAATAAACAGTATTCCGCCGAACAGATCTAATTCAAAGAAATTACTGAATGCCTTGTCTATGGCAGAATGCTCCCGTTCAATTTCCGTGGGGTCTTTTTGCTCGTTTAAGCGTTCCCACTGGTCGTCCATAAGAATACATCTGTCAATATTTTGGGGAGTTATTTCCTCATAATGCCAGTCAAAGTTCTTTTCAAAAAAGCTTACATGATTTTTCTTACTGTGATATTTTTTACCGCTGAGAACGGCCAAATCCTCGGTTTTATAGATGTATTCAAAGGCATCACGATCCTCGACAAATTCAAATTTATCGGGGAAAAGCTTTGTAAGCTCTTCCTTATTTTTTTCGGTAAGACCGTAAAACATTGCGTTTTTATCCTGAGAAATTATTTCTTCAATAACTGATTTTTTATCACCGAGCCCTACGGGGTAGCAATAAACGGAACTGTCCGAAATTTTTGAAACAAAAATGCCGTTATTAACGCTTATCTTGTTTTCGTACCCTTCCGACCACATAAAAACGTTAGCGAAGGAGTATTCGCAGCAGTCAGAATTTACAGAATCAAATATTTTCTGCACTTCTGATTTATCTTGGAGAGTAGGATAATGGAAATCCATCAGAGCATCTCCTTTACGTTTTCAAAAATTTCTTCGCTTATTTTGTCAATCGGCAGAGGCGTGTCTCCGTCGTAGCATTTTATTACAGTCCAGCCGAAACGCTTCGCAGTGTAAAGAGCGGCTTCGTGGCACTTTTTAAGATATTCCACGTTTGATTCGTGAACATCCTTTTTGGCCTCTTCTCCGCAGTAGCGGTTTGACATAAGCCTTTGGGAAATATCAACATCCATATCAAGAAAAATTACTTTGTCGGGAGTGGGTATTCCTACTTTTTCATATTCGGTTTCAAAAAGCCAGTCAAGATATGAATCCCATTTATCTTTTGGAAGCTTTACGGTCTGGTGAACGGCGTTTGAGGTGGTGTAACGGTCAGCTAAAATTAAAGTTCCGTTAAGATATTCCTCTTCCCAAACGTTTTTGTAATTTGCATAACGGTCTACCGTGTAAAAAAGCGATGCCGCAAAGGTGTTGACATCTTCGGGGTTTTTGCCGAATTCACCGCCTAAATACATTTTTACAAGGGTGCTTGACTTATGTGCATAGTCAGGCAGTTTTATCTGCTTAAAAGAAAGCCCCTGTTCTGCAAGCCTTTCCTTCAGCTTTTCAATCTGGGTTGATTTTCCGCTTCCGTCAAGCCCTTCAATTACAATTAGTTTTCCGTTCATTTCGTTTGCCTTCGGTACGCTTTCGTACCGTTCCTTTCAGGCAATTCTATATTATTGCCTATTTTAAATCATAGTTATATACAATACATTATACCAAATAAATCCATTATTTACAATGTTTATTTACAAAATTTAGGTTACTTGATATAAATCTTGTTTTATGCTAAAATTATTATGTGTTATTTCGGACTTGTTTCTGCATATATTTTAGTGAATTTTATTCGGAGATGCACTAAAAAATGAAGATAAAACATAAGCAGTTTAATTTTATTTTACCGCTCCTGGCAATGTTTGTTTTGGCACTTTCCTGCGTTATTACGCTGATGTCGGTAGGCGGAGAAGAAACGGTATATTATTTCAATCAGTTGAATTTTACGCCTGACCCTAAAACGATTTGCATTGACCCGGGGCACGGCGGAAGCAGCTCAGGCGCTACGGGCGAGGGCGGAAAAAGGCTTGAAAAGAACGATACGTTGCGGCTTTCGCTTAAAGTCAGTGACGAACTTGAAAGCAGGGGCTATACCGTCGTAATGACAAGGGATAAAGATTCGGACATTTCTCTTGAAGAGAGATGCAATGTTGCCAATAAATCAAAAGCGGCGCTGTTTGTTTCAATTCACCGAAATTCAACAACCGGCACGGGGCAGGGATGTGAAATGTGGATTCACAGCACAAACCCTTCTGACGACAGACTGCTTGCAGAAAACATATTGCAAAATCTTGCGCTTGCGGGAGCAGACACATCAAGAGGAATACATACGGGGTACCGTGAGGGAGCAAATCAAAATTATTATGTCAACAGATGCTCCAAAATGCCCTCCGTGCTTGCGGAAATCGGCTTTATCACAAGCGAAAAGGACAATACCTTATTTGACGAAGATCTTGATGCTTTAGCGAAGGCTTTGGCTGACGGAATAGAAATGACATTACTTGAAATGAACGGAGAATGAAAATGACGGAGTTTAATGCGTGGGATTACGGCGTTTTACCGGGGAAGGAGTGCGGTGAGGAGCTTGAAAAGCTGATAAACAGTATTCCGCACGATATGTCTGAGAAAATTCTTAAATTTCAAAAGGGCACTTATTACATAAAAGCAAGTAAATGTACAAAACGAATGCTCTATATTACGAATACGGCAGGGGACGGGGAGTATTCAAAAGACGAAACTCCTCATTTAGCGCCCGTTGCGCTGTTTTTTGACGGATTTCATAACTTAACCGTTGACGGTAACGGAGCAGAGGTTATAATCAGCGGAAAGGCGACGAACTGCGTTATTTCCAACTGTGAAAATTTCGTTCTTCAAAACCTTTCTATTGATGTGGACAAGCCTGATTTCCATTCTTTGAAGGTGCTAAAAAAAGGTAAAACTTACATTGATTTTGAACTAAACCCCAATGAAGATTTCGAATTTAAAAACGGTACGGTTATTTTTAAAGGTGACGGCTTTGAGGTCGACGTAAAAGCAAAATCAAAGGTGTGTTGGTGGGCAAATAAAATTTCTGCCGAAAACAATGAAATAAATGTTCGCGCAAGGCACCCCTTGGCGACTGCGCTAAAGCTCAAAATGATTGACGGTAAAACCCTTAGAGCCTTTTATTTCTCAACAAACAAGTTTAATGTTGGCGACTGTTATTATCTTTTTGATAACCGCCGTCAATATGCAGGAATTTTTGTGGATAACGGCAAAAACATAACTCTTCAAAACATTGCTCAGCATTTTAATTATTCGCTGGCGGTGGTTTGCCAATGCTCGGAAGATATTTTCCTTAAAAACCTTAATTTAACGCCGAAAAAGGACTGCTTTGTGACCTCGGTTGCGGATTTTGTGCAGGTATGCCTTTGCAGGGGAGTTTTCAGCGTTACAGACTGTACGTTTGACGGAGCAGGCGACGACTGCCTTAATTGCCACGGCTTTCATTTTAAAGTAAACAGTGTAAACGGGAATGTGGCAACAGTTAAATTCATGCACCCCCAGTCCCACGGTTACAATCCGTTTAAGGTAGGGGACGAGGTTGCATTTATTGACAAAATGACACTTCTGCAAAAGGGAACAGGTAAGGTGGTTTCTTCGGTTCTTACAGACGAAACGACTGTTGAATTAACCCTTTCCGGCAGTTTGCCAAAGACAGGTATGATGATAGAAAATATTTCCGCTTGCCCATCTCTTTACTTCGCGCGCAATGAAATTCACCGAATAGTCACAAGAGGACTGCTTATTACAACCCGCGGGAAAACGGTAATTGAGGATAATCATTTTTACGGAAACTCAATGAGCGGTATTCTTTTTTCCGACGATGCTTCAAGCTGGTATGAAAGCGGAATGTGTACCGACGTTACCGTGAAAAATAACGTTTTTGATTATTGCGGTGAGCACGGCATAATGATAAAGCCGGAAAATATAATTCACGGCGGTGCGGTTCATAAAAATATAAAGGTTATAAACAATACATTTAAGAAATGTGAAAAAACTTGTTTTTATGCTAAATCGTCTTCGGATTTGCAGTTTTCAGACAATGAAATTTTGTCCGCTCCCGATGTTATAAAAACGGTAAACTGCGAAAATGTTACCGTTAAATCCGTCAAAAAAATTTAATAGTCAATTTGAATAAAAAGCAGAGTAATTTTGCTTTTTATTTTTTGCGCTTTTTTGACAAATTTCTGCTTTTTACTATTGATAATGAGCTTTTTTTGTTATATAATTATCAATTAAATCAAGCTTTTTTTTGAGGAGCATTATTTTGAAATGAGCAAATATAAAAAAACGTGCATTGCCGCAGTTTCCGTGTTTTTGTGCCTGTGTTTGACGGCGGCGTCTGTAATATGGATAAAAAGAGATAGTAAGAATCCGCCTGCAAAAACGCAGGGGAATAATATATCTAATACTGAAGGTGTTTCTTCGGATTTAACGGAATCCACAAAAGAATCCGAAACGGAATCGGTTTCGGAAACTAAATCTGAAACCACAACAAAACCCACAACAACTGCTAAACCTTCAACGACAGCAAAACCTTCAACAACGGCAAAGCCCTCAACCACTAAATCTACAACAACCACTAAGCCGTACAAGCCTGCGGAAGGCTATACTCTTTCTCACGAAATTGCAGGCTCTGTTCCCAAAAACGATGCCGTGACGGGCAGTTGGTTTGACGACGCTGTTTTTGTGGGCGATTCGGTAAGTCTTAAGCTCAGTTATTATGAGGCTTCTGTTGACAGGCTCGGCAAAGCGCAGTTCCTTGTTGCAGGCAGCTTAAGCGCTACAAATGCACTTTGGGATGTGGACAGAAAAAACGCCGTTCACCCGACATACAAGGGCAAAAAGCAAAAGGTTGAAGATTCAATAGCTCAAATGTCAGTAAAAAAGGTTTATATCATGCTTGGTATGAACGATATTAACGCAGTCGGAATTAACGGCTCTGTAAAGAACTTTGAAAAGCTTTGCAATAATATTCTTGAAAAATCTCCGAATGTTCAGATTTATGTTCAGTCGGTAACCCCTATGGCGTCAAGCAGTAACGTGGCTTCCTCAAAAGAGGGCAGGCTTAACAATAAGAGTATTTATGAGTATAATAAAAAGCTGTGTGCTCTTGCACAGCAAAGAGGTTGGTATTTTATCAATGTTGCTGAGGTAATGTTTGACGATAAAGGTTATCTTAAAAACGAATACTGCAGCGATTTAAACTCTATGGGAATACATTTTACAAATTCAGGCTGCAAAGCGTGGATCGACTATCTTCTTACCCATACTCCTTAAGTAGCCACTGACTAATTAACGGCTAACGCCTTAGCGCACACCTTGCGTGCATATTTTCCGCCATCTTGCACAAATCACTCTTAACATACGACAGTATGCTTGCGACTGCTTTATACAATCTGACGAAAAATCTGACTACGCAATCTGCACACTATAATCAATCAGTGTCTACTTTAGTTTTTACACAATTTGACAAAATACAATGCGTGTGTCATTTTCGGCACACGTTTTTTCTTTTAATTTTCGACATTTTATGTCGTTTGACTATTGACGAAGTGAATTTTAAGCGGTAAAATATTTAATTAGATTATTCTTTTTTTATAGGAGTAAAATATGAAAAAGTTTTTGTCTTTAATTCTTGTTTTAACCTTGATTTTGGGGCTTACCGCTTGCACGGAAAAAACACCCGAAGAAAAGCCTTCGGATAAAACGCCCGGCGAAATTACAATAGATATAAACGCCGTTAAGAATACCATTATTGAAAAAACAGAGCTTGCAGACCCGCTGGAGCTTGGCGCTGAACAGCTTTGCGAGCTTTACGATATTGATGTAAATGACATAGCGGAAGCCGTTTGCGTTACAACCTTAGACGGCACTTTCCCTGATGAAGTAATAATCATTAAGGCGGCAAGCAATGAAGCCAAAAGTCGCATTACCGAAAAGCTCAGCGCTCACCTTGATGACGTAAAGGTACAGTCACAGAACTATGATGCTGAGAATTACGCTTTGGCGCAGGAATGTAAAATTATTGAAAAGGGAAACTTTATAGCGCTTTTCATTTCTGCAAAGCACGCACAGATGGAAAAGATTTTAGAGGAATCAGTTAACTAATAAACTAAGATTTATTTTGCGTGTGCCGAGAAAGGTGCACGCTTTTTTTGAGAGGTGAAACAGGTGGTATTTTCAAGTCTTCCGTTTTTGTTCGGATTTTTTGCACTTACATTGGCGGTTTATTACGCTGTGCCGAGGAAATTCCGTAATTTTGTTCTTTTGATATTCAGCCTGTTTTTCTACGGCTACGGCGAACCTGTTTTTATTTTCCTAATGCTTTTTTCAATACTTGTAAACTATGTGTGCGGTCTGCTTTTAGGAAAGCTTGCAGGTAAAGGCAAGAAGGCAAAGGCGGTACTAGTTTCCTGTGTCGTTGTAAACCTTGCCCTTTTAGGATATTTCAAATATGCAGGGCTTTTTGTAAGCACTTTAAAATATTTACCCGTGTTTTCGTTTTTGCCGAATCCCGAAATCGCTTTACCCATAGGCATTTCTTTTTACACATTCCAGACAATGTCATATGTTATTGACGTTTACAAGGGCAACTGCAAACCGCAGAAAAATATTATTTCCTTCGGCACGTTCGTTGCGCTTTTTCCGCAGCTCATTGCAGGTCCCATTGTCCGTTACGTTGATGTTGAAGCCCAGCTTTCCGAACGGCGTGAATCTATGGCACTTTTCAGCAACGGAGTGCGCCTTTTCACCCTCGGTCTTGCAAAAAAGGTGCTCATAGCCAATGAAATGGGCATTATTTGGAATGAACTTAAATTTGCAGGTGACGGAGCAGGAGTTTTCGGCCATTGGATAGGAATACTCGCATTCACCTTGCAGATTTATTTTGATTTCAGCGGATACAGCGACATGGCAAGGGGTCTTGGCAATATGTTCGGGTTTAAGTTTATCAAGAACTTTGATTATCCGTACATTTCAAAGAGCATAACGGAATTTTGGAGACGGTGGCACATATCCTTGGGAACATGGTTCAGAGAATACGTTTACATACCCTTAGGCGGCAACCGCAAGGGCAGGGGCAGGCAATGTCTTAACATTTTCATAGTTTGGGCGCTGACAGGCTTTTGGCACGGGGCGTCTTGGAATTTCCTTTTGTGGGGCGTTTATTTCGGCGTGCTTTTGACCGTTGAAAAGTTCTTTACGTTAAAACTGCTTTCAAAAATACCGTCCGCGTTTTCCCACATTTACACAATGTTTTTTGTAATCGTCGGCTGGGTGATTTTCGATTTTGCATCGGTTGCGGACATTTTAAGATACGTTGGCGGAATGTTCGGGCTTTATTCAGCGGGAACAAGCAGAGATTTACTAAGCTTTATCATTTCATATTTGCCCGTTTTGTGCATAGCAGTTTTTGCTTCGCTCCCAGTAATAAGAAAAATTTATTTCAAACTTGTAAAGATAAAATTCTTCCCCGTAATCGAGGCGTGCGCAGTAGTTGTTATTTTAACACTTTGCACATCGTCGCTGGTGCGTTCGGGGTATAATCCGTTCCTTTATTTCAGATTTTAAGAGGTGAGATAAGTGAGTGAAAAAGCCAAAAACAGAATATTGCCCTGCGTGTTTCTTTTATTCATATTCTCATTTGTGATTATGCTTTTTGTGTTGCCGAAAAATGACTTTTCCGAAACGGAGAAACGCTCGCTTTCGGAATTTCCCAAAATTACACTTGAAAGCGTAAAAAACGGCGAATTTACCGACGGATTTGAAAAATATTTGTCAGACCATTTCCCATTTAGAGATATGTTTATAGGCATTGACGCTTATTTTGGATTAGCCCTCGGAAAATCGGGCGAAAACGGAATTTACGCCGCAAAAGACGGCTATCTCATTACCGAGCCCTCATCCTTTGACGAGGCTAAAATGCTTAAAAATGCAGGGTATATTGAAAAGTTTATTGAAAAGACAAATATTCCTTCAAGCGTGATAATTATTCCGCAGGCAGGGTATGTGCTTTCGGAAAAATTACCTGCAAATCACAAGGAATATAACGACGGCGCAATTTTTGACTGCGCAAAAAGTACAATAAAAAGCGCAAATTTCATTGATGTGAGAGATACATTTGAAAGCCAAAAGGCAGATACTCAAATTTATTATAAAACCGACCACCATTTAACAAGCAAAGGCTCAATGCTGGTTTATAACGAATTTTGCAAGGCGACAGGCGAGGAAACGCAGAGCTTTTCTTTAATCAAAAGTGTTGACGGATTTTACGGTACAACGTATTCCAAAAGCGGATTTTGGCTTAAAAAGGGCGATACCGTTGAAATCTACGGCAACACTTCGGGCAATAAATATAATGTGACGGTTGATGACGGCAAGGGCGCCCAGTCCTTTGACAGTCTTTATTTTTACTCACACCTTGAGAATAAAGACAAATACCCCGTTTTCCTTGACGGAAATCACGCTTTTGTGAGAATACATAACGAAAACGTAACTAACGGCAAAAAATTGCTTATAGTAAAAGATTCATACGCTCATTGCTTTACAACCTTTGCAATAGAAAATTATGAAGAGATAGTTATGGTTGATTTGCGTTATTACAAAAAATCAGTGAATAAGCTCATAGAAGCGGAGAATTTTACGGAAGCGCTCTTTATGTTCGGCGCCGAAAACATCTCAACAAGTACGGATTTAGCGTGGCTTTTGATGTGATATAAAATGATATCTATTTTATCGTTGAAACTGCCGAAGGCAATATCACTTGTCGTAAGACAAATATCACTGCGTAGCAATAAAACTCGCCGTAAGGCGAATAAAACTGCCCAAGTTGTCCTATGACAACTTGGGCTTTTTCTGCCGTTTTTGTGTGTTTACTTAAAAATCAAATTCAACTGTTTTCGTTTCGCCTTTTGCAAAGGTTATGCTTTGCGCTTCACCGCCTGCGCAGGAAACGGAAATTGTCTGGTCTATATTTGACGTGATTTTCGCTGTTGCTTTGCCGTCTGCCCATTTGATTGATACGGTAGCCTCTGTGCGTGCGGCAAGACCTGTAATTTCTCCCTTTGCCCATTTCTGCGGAAGAGCAGGGAGAATTTCAATTTCACCCGTATCCGAGCAAAGCAAAGTTTCGTTTACTATTCCCACAAGCCCCAACTCCGTATCTGTGCAGTATGTATCAGAACCGCGGTTTGTGTTGTGGTCAGTCATAAGAGATGTGTAGCAAATATTGCTCTTTAAAAGACCGTGAACTAATTTGTAAACGTTTTCACCTTGCTTGAGCCTTGCGAATACAAGAGCCTGATGAACAAATCCGTGAGAAGCGCTGTTCTCTTTTTCACGGTTATTTACCGCCTGCAAGCAGGCTTTTGCTAAGTTTTCATCGTGCTGGGTTTCCATAAGCGGCCACGCGCAGTAAAGGTGGCTTATGTGGCGGTGTCTGTTGTTTTCCTCATACTGATTTGCGCACCATTCTTTAATAGCGCCCGTGCTGTCAAACAGGTAATCGGGCATCTTATTCAGCAATTCAGTCCATTTTGCTACTCTTTCTTCGTAGCCTTCAAGCTTTGCATCGTTTTCGCAGTCTATTGTCATTTGAAGACCGCTCTTTGCTGCGGCAATGTCAATAGCGGCGTTGGCGGCAAGGGTTGAATTGTAAACCGAACCGCCCGTCATATTTTCAGGTGAATATGAGGGGATAATCAAATATTTTTCACCGTCATTGAGAGCTGTTTTGCCTTTCTCGTACTTTGCGTTGCCGTCTTTATCCGTGTAATATTCGGGGGAAACGAGCTGTTCCCAGAAATTTGACTGCATTGTGAGAAGGGGAACTAAAACATCTTCGAGCAGTCTTAACTCTTTTCCGTCGTCGTCTTTAAACGTAACATTGCCGTAGCACTGATACATTTCAAAAATCGGCTGAAGCATCCAGCTCGTTCCCGCATTCCAATACTGGAACGGGTACTCCTGACAGTATTCAGCACCTAAAGCGCCGTCGCCGTCACAGTTTACGGGAGCCATTAAAGCGTCGTGCATACCGTAGCTTTTTTCGGCATTTATCTTCCAATCGTCAACCTGACGCAAAATAAATTTAACGTAGCCTTCGCTGAACTCAATAAGATTTGCCGTGTTCATTCCCGAGGACTGAAGATTAACGTTTGCGTCCATGGTGTATTCGCTTCGCCAGCCCGGGTTCCATTCGCCCGTCCACATTCCCGAAAGGCGTGTCATTGAATATCCGCTTGCGCAAACAGCGGCAAAGCGTGCCTGCATATAAATTCTTTCCATAAGAGCATCATTGATATCTCTTGAGAATTTCTGTTTTGTGAGAAGCTCTTCATTGGAAAGGTATCTCATAGCGTTTTCACCTTCGCCCAAGGTAAAGGAAGCGCGGTTGAACATTTCGGAGTGAATTTCCGCGCTGGGTTTAAGTGCGGCAGAGTAATCGAATTTGCCGTTAACAGTATATTTTTTCGCAACAGCTTTACAGTCTTTTAAAAGAGTATCTACAAGCTCATAAGATGAGGCAGTGGCAAAGTCGTTTACGTTACCCATTGAGAAGGTGCGGTCGTTTTTAGTGATAAGGTAAACTTCGTCTGCATCTGTGATTTTAACGGCAGGGTCTGCTTCGCCTACATTTACGGCTTCATCTTTTTTAGAGTTAAGAGAAATCTTTTCTTTCGTTCCGCCGACAGTTACAATATATGTTACGCCTGCATAGCCGCCGTCTTTAAGGGAGGCAAGCTCATACCCCGGGTAGTGCGCAACAAGAGTTATTACGGAAGCGTCATCGGAAACGATTTTTTTGTACTGCATATCATTTTCATAACCGTTTCCGAATTTATACATTCCGCTTAAATCGTCAAGAGAAAGTGTCATATTTATTTTTGCGCCAGTTGACGATTGTGAGATTTTTGTAATTGTTACGTCGTCCGTTCTGGACGTAAATGTGGTTCTCTCCCAAACTCCGTTTTTGTCGCGGTATGAAACACCAACCTCGCCCGTTTCAAAGTCAGTCCAGCGGATATAATCTTTAAAGAAGGTGTGCTTATCCTGCGTAAGTCTTAATTGCTGACCCGGGTGGAATGTGTAGCCGTAATTCCATTCGCCGCAACCTGAAACATCAAGACTGTTATCAAGATTGACGATTTTTTGCTTTGTGCTTTCAAGCTCCCAAGTGAGATCCGGCAAATCGTAACGGTCACGGTTTGAGGGCATTATGTAATCTACATCTTGATATGTTATGGTGTCGCTGTACGGCGAGCCGGATGTTACAAATCCTAACTTTCCGTTTCCGCCTATCATACCGTCACGCCAATATCTTCCGACGGTTTTTGTTTTAGAATATTCTTTTACTTCGCTGTACTGGGTAGCGAAAGCCTTTTTTGTGTCGCCTTTCAAAAGCGCATAATCTCCTTTTAAGGAATTTCTGTAAAGTGTAAATGTGCCGTAAACGGCAGAAGTTAAAATGCACAGTGAAAGAATAACGCAAAGACAAATCTTCACGGTTTTTACAATTACTGCTTTAATTTTATTCTTGTTTAGCATTATTTTCATTGCCTTTCCCCTTATAATTTTAAAATATAGTACCATACCTTATTAAAAAATGGAATAGTTATTTTGATATAAATCAGCGTAATTTTTTTGTCAAAATGCAAAAAAATATTGGAAAGATATTGAAAAAATCATATAAATATGATAGAATTACACGATAATTTTTTTGCTGTGGAGTGAAATTGAATGAGGAAAAGTTTTATTAAATCAATAGGATTTTTACTCTCCGTTTTATTTGTGATTTCTGCATTTAATCCGGCGTTTTCGGTATTAGCTGCAAAAGAAAAAATTGTAATCACAGATTCTAACGGAAATGAAATTACTGAAAGAGTTGAGGTTCAGGAGTACAGAAGCGTTCAGCTTTATTATTCTGTTACTCCCGAAATGCCGGAAGGGGCTTACGTTGTATGGGAAAGCAATCTTCCTCTTTTGGCAGACGTTGACGAGAACGGTAAAGTAACCGGTTACGACTATTCAAAGGCCGCTATCATTCAGCTTTGGATAGACGAGCAGGTAAGACCTACTCCGTTAGTAGGCGAAACAATGGCGAAAGCTATTGAAGACGCTATTGCTTCGAGCGGTGTTGACCTTGAAACAGTTAATACAGATATACTTGTATCAATTGTTTCGGGCGTTGTCGGTGAACAGTTAGGAGAAAGCCTTCGTAACTATCTTGACAATATGAACGTTGTTGTAACGGCAACCCTTTACAGTGCTGACGGAGTTCAAATCTCAAGCGATACCGTAGACATTCTTGTTACTCAAAGCATAGTAGCGCAGGCAATGCCGACGGGTGTTCACATTACAAACAAAAAGGTAGTGCCGACGACGGTAGCAGTCGGTACAACGGTTCAGCTTTACGGTGCAGTAACTCCCGTAAGACTGAAGCAGGGTGTTAAATGGAGTGTTGACAAGGGCCTTTTTGAAACTGCAAAAGGCGACGTTTCCGAAAACGGACTTGTTTCATTTACAAGTCCCGGTAAATTAAAGATAAAGGTTACTCCGTCAAGTACCCTTTATGCAGCCTTTTCAGATTCAATTACATTTAACATAGTTGCAAAGGAAGACCTTCCCGTAACTGATTTTACAATCAGCGGTACGACGAGCATTCAGGAGGGTGAGACTGCAAACCTTGAAATAACCAATCCTGTTCCGGCAGGCGCATATTTAGGTGACGCAGTTTGGGAAAGCTCTGACCCTTCAATTGTTATCGTTGACCAGGAAGGTAATATTACGGGTCTTGACGGTGGCAGCGGACTTGTTTATTCCAAAAAAGCGACCGTTTCAGTAACGATAGGCGATGTTACGAGAAGCGTTGAGGTTGAGGTTAAGCGTGGCTTACTTCAGGGAAATATTACAGATATTGATATTGAGGGTGAAGATGCGCTCGGCACAGGAAATACCTCAAAATACACATCAACGGTTTATCCTTCAAGATTTAATACTAACAGCTCTGTTGTAAGAGAATGGGGTATTCTTGACGATGAAGGCAATTATGTAATGGCAACCTCGGCTGAGCCTGCCACAACATTTTACGGCACAATAGATTCAAACGGTAATCTTTCGGCACTGTCAAGCGGTGTCATTACAATTGTTGCAAGGGCAACTTACAACGGTGTTACCGTTGAAAAGACGAAGAGCATATTTATCGGTAAGCCGATTACCGATTTCAGCATTAGCGGCACTTTGACGGTTAATGCGGGCAGTACCGTTCAGCTTTCACTTAGTAACATAGCTCCTTCGGACTATGATGAAGAAATTCTTGAAACAATAAAATGGACCTCAGCAAATCCCAAAATTGCTACGGTTGATGAAAACGGTTTGGTGTTCGGCGTTGACGGCGGTGACTATGGTTGGCGCGGCAATTCCCAAACAGTTGAAATTACTGCAACTGTCGGCGGCATTTCCAGAACGGTGACTGTAACTGTTAAAGCGACTCTTGTCAATAATTTAACTCAGGCAAATATTGACGGCTTTGACTATGTAATTAAAGATTTCCCCGTTACGTTTAACGGCTCTTTCTCTCCTGCAAGTGTAAGTGCATCTGTAAGCTATTGGGGCATTGTAAGCAATGACGGAGACGTTCCATTTGATCCTTCGTCATCTGCCGCATCGGATGTGACGGGCATAAGAGGTGCAAAATACACTGAAAACGACTTTGCAAAAATTTCAGATAACGGAACAGTTACGGCGCTGAATCCGGGCGAAACCGACATTTATCTTTACGGCAGACGAACCACTACTTCTAAGGTTATTACAAGTAAGCATTTAAATATTATAGAATTAGAGCCGAAAAGCATTACTGTTACTCCGCCCGCAAGAACGGAATACGTTGAGGGTGAAACACAGCTTGACCTTAGCGGTCTTAAGGTAGAGCTTACCTATGACAGAAGCGAAATAGAAAAGTATTACGGCGACACGTCAGAGCTTTATCAGGACAGTGACCTGACTGTTGAGGTTACGGATTATACTGTTGCTGAAATCAATCCGAAGATTCTTGATACGGAGCAATACATTGTTTTAACCGTTACAAGAGCAGGAAGAAGCTACCGAGGCGTATTTGCAATAACTCTTGCGTCCAAAAAGGTTGAAAGCATTGAGCTTACAAATCCCAGATACAGATATTTAGAGGGTGAAACCGAGCTTGACCTTGAAAATCTCACGGTTAAAGCAAATTATTCAAATGCCCCGTCGGAAATGGTTGAAAATTACAGAGTTCACACGGAAGATTTTGACCCAACTCTTTACAATGTTGAGCAAAATATAACCGTTACATACACTCACGAAGGCAGAAGTGCGTCGGCTACGTTCCCCGTAATTGTTTACGGAATCCCCGTGGTGTCTGTTGACACAAACGGCTATGACGGCGAGTGGACCCCCAATAATATTACGTTTACTTTATCTGCAACCAATGAGCTTAACGGATTAACGTATTATTACAGAACAGAGGACAGCTCAGATTGGATAGCTATTTCAGGCAATACTTTAAATATTACCGAAAATTTAGAAGACGTATATTACTTTAAGGCAATAAACAGCGAAAACGTTGAAAGCGCTGAAACAGAAGGCTTTGATGCAAAGCGTGATGACGTTACGCCGTATTTTGTCCTTAATAAAGAAATAAATACAGTTACTAATAAGGACTTTAAAATCAGAATAGACAATATTATCGTCGGTATTTCGGGAATTAAGTCAATTACCGTAAACGGCACGGATATTACGGGCAGTACAGAGTTTACCGTTACAGAGAATGGCGATTATACAGTTACAGTAACAGCTAATAACGGTCTTTCAAAAACACTTATTAAATCCGTAAATAATATTGACCGTGACGCTCCCTTTGTAAAAGAATTTACTTTAAAGCATAAGCTGACAGGCGATAATGCCCGTGAGCTTTCGGAAGAAGAGTTCGGTCTTTACTTTAATGAAATAGTTGAGCTTACGGTTACTGCAGATGACGTAGGCATTGCGGGTATTGACAGAATAGAATACCGTTTGCTTGATGAATACCGTATTCCCGTATCAAATGAATGGATAGTATATAATGAACTTGCAAAGCCTCAGTTCTCACCGAATTTTAAAGGCTATGTAGAGGTACGGGTAATTGATAAGGCAGGAAATGAATCCGAAATAGTTTATTCAGACGGATTTGTTATCGACGGTGACAAACCTACCGACGTTGAAATAAGTGCCGTAAGCAAGGGTGAGCCTTATGAAAACGGTAAATGGACTTCCGGCTCAGTAAGCATTTCCGTTAACTCCTATGCGTTCTCAGGTATTTACGAATATCTTTACAGAATTGACGGCGGTGAATGGACTGCAATGAATGCTCCTGAGGTTGTTGTCAGCGAAGACGGAGAGCATCTTGTCGAGTTTAAGACTGTATCTTTCTCAGCGCTTGAAAGCAACATTTCTTCAATTGAGGTTAAAATTGACACTCAAACTCCGATTATCCGTGTTGATTTCCAAGGCACATTTAACCGTTGGACCGGCGAGGATATGACCTTTATCCTTTCAACGCTTGAGCCCTCGCTTTCAGGCATTACATATTATTACAATGACGGCAACGGTTGGGTTGAAATTACAACGGGAAATGAAATCGTGCTTTATGACAATATTTATGCCGAATATCAGTTTATGGCAGTAAACGGCGCAGGTACAGCCAGCGCTCCCTCAGACAGCTATATTGTTATGATAGACACGGTCGTTCCCACAGTTGAAGCCACACAAGAGGTAACGGATATAACGGTTGACCCGTATAAGGTGTATTTGAATTACACCTGCGGTGAAGCAGGCATTAAGTCAGTTACCGTTAACGGTGAGGACATTACGAGTGCTGAGTACTTTACCGTAAGCGAAAACGGAAGTTATCTTATTACGGTTACGGGCAATAACCTTAAAACATATAACTATTTACTCGTGATTGATAATTTCTACGATTTGACAAATCCGGGCAACAAGCCGGTGCTCCAGGTTACTGTTGAAGGTGCAATAGGTATCCGCACGGGTAACGATATTACCTTCACTCTTTCAAATCCTGACGGGCAGGAGGTTACTTATTATTACGATAACGGCAACGGCTGGACTGAAATTTCGGGTAATACGTTAACTCTTTCCGAGAGCATTATAGCTGACTACAAATTCAAAGCCGTAAACAAATACGGAGTTGAAAGCTATGAAAGCCCTGTTTACAGCGTTATTCTTGATAAACAGCAGAAAACGGGTGCAAGCCTATACGGCACCGTTACACTTGCGGCTCCTGAAGGAATTGACACGGTAACCGTTAAAATTTATGATTACAGTACTGGCAGTCTTATAGGTAAAAAGGTAGTAAGCACAGCTGACGGTTCGTATTTATTCGACGGTGTAGAAAACGGTGCATTCATCTTAGTAGCCGAATGTGACGGTCACGAGGTGTTCCGTACTTATGTTTACGTATCAGGTGATACGGAACAGAATATAGACCTTTGTAAAGGCATGGAATTGATGGGCGACGTTGACCTTGACGGTGACGTTGACTATGACGATTACTACTTAATGGTTGAAAACATCCAATGCCTCAATACGCTTTCGGAGCTTCAAAAGAAAAATGCCGATATGAACGGCGACGGTGTTGTTGACGCCATAGACGCACTTTATCTTGAGTTGTATTTGAACGGCGTTAACATATTCCCGTAATAAAAATCAAACTAAAAAAGAGATGTCCATATTATTGGGCATCTCAATTTTTTTATGCTTAAAGCAATATTATATTTCGATTTTATTTGGAAATTCGTTTCTTGCACCATGATTTTTTATGGCACTCGGGGCATTTCATATATCTTGTTCTGTTAATATGCATTGCCAAAAAAACTTGATTGAACGTAGGCACGAATTTATGATGGCATTTTTGGCATTCATAATATCCTGCAACCTGTTCAATTCTCAGTCCGTACATCATACCGATAATAAACTGAACAATTCCTGTGATAATCAGTAAAACTCTGAAAGGCGTTTGAATGTCAGCAAATGACGCTGTTAATATGCAAACGAGAAAAATAACGGTTACAAGAACGCCTATAAATATTTCCAACGATAAGAGTTCTTTATCTCTTTGCTCTTTCATTCGTGTCATTTCAAGTATAATTTCTTCAGCTTTTTTGTTATAATTTTCCATATCAATTCTCTCTCCTGTAAGTAATTCGTTAACATTGATGCCGAGTATTTCGCAAAGGGGAAGCATCGTGGATGAATCAGGCAACGATATACCTCTTTCCCATTTTGAAACTGCTCTGTCGGTAATGTTAAGCTTCTCAGCCAAGGCGGCCTGCGTAAGCCCCTTTTCTTTCCGCAATGAAGCTATGAACATACCAATTTTGATTTGATCCATATTTGTCCTCCTTTCATTTACAAGGATATCAAAAAATCAGTACAAAATACACATACCAAAGGTTGAGTTTGAGAGAATTTTATAAAAATACAGCAAAACCGTAAATTGATTTTAAAAATAAAACTTAAAAATTACATATTTTATCCTAATGCAACATCTAAAGCCATCATTAGCGAAAACCCAAGCATAAACATTAAATTGCCGCTCACGAAGTGTCGCCCCTCACTGATTTCAGGAACAAGCTCTTTCACAACCACATATATCATAGCACCTGCCGCAAACGCAAGAAGATACGGCAAAACGGGGATAATAAGCGCTGAGAGAAGAATGGTCATAAGTCCTGCCACAGGCTCTACGGCACCTGAAAGGAAGCCGTAAAAAAATGCTTTGCCTTTAGCTATACCGCGGGCGGCTAAGGGCATGGAAATTATTGCTCCCTCAGGTAGGTTTTGTATTGCTATTCCCATGGCTAAAACGAAAGCGGCGGAAAAAGCGACATTTTCTTTGCAGGAAATTGCATTGGCATAGACTGCGCCCACCGCCATTCCCTCAGGGATATTGTGAAGCACAACTGCAAGAACGAGCATCGTAGTTTTCCTGAAATAAGAGCTTTCGTAACTTTCTGTGCTTTTTTGTATTTTATCTGTTACTTTATCTATAAGCATAAGAGAAATCATTCCTATGCAAAAACCCAATACTGCAGGGAAGAATGCCAATTTCCCCAAATGCCGTGACTGTTCAATTGACGGGATAAGTAAGCTCCAAACAGATGCGGCAACCATTACTCCTGCCGCAAAGCCCATTAAACTTTTTTGAAGGTTACTGCTGAAACATTTTTTCATAAACAAAACGCACGCGGCTCCCAAAGCTGTTCCGAAAAGCGGAATAAGAAGCCCCTGTACGGTTAAAAGTGTCATAATTATTCCTCCGATAATTTAATCCACTTTTATGTTATGTTTAATGTTATCAGTTCGTTACTTGATAGAAATCACAGTATATTTTAAAACAGCCTCAGGAAACTTGCAAGGTTGTTTAATATAGTAAAGGAACATTTATTTAATTGTTTTTCTGGTGAACAAGCTTTAAGATTGCAACGAGTGCAGAGAAAAGAACACCGGCGATGGGCCAAACAATCCAGGTTATTCCCCACTTGTTTGTAATAAAGCTCCATGTAAGGTAACCTGCCAGAACAACAGTCCAATAAATTGTTTCAATCGGATCTAAATATGCTTTTTCTTTTTTTTGCTTTACAGAATAATCGTTTTCCTGCAAAAGCTTTTTGAATCCGCCTGAGATTATGCTTGTTCGTACAATCAAATTTACACCTGCGGCGACAATACACAGGAGAAGACTCACTGAAGCGGTAAGAATATACTCCTTATCTTCAAAAAATATTGCCAGCGAAATAAGCGGAATAACGCTTAATATGCAAAGCATAACGCCTAATGACAAGCGTGCCGAGTGTGTGGGAGCGTAGCTTTTTTGCTTTTCTTTAACCATGCCCGTAACGCCGTAGGCAGTTTCAAAAACTTCTTTTTCAAGGAATTCATATTCCTGATTTTTTGACGAGCTTGATATGAATAAAAATACTGCAATCGCAACTAATACAAGCAAAGCTACAAGACCTAAAGCTACACAAAGGTTTTCTGAACTGCTGTTGTATTCAATAAATCCTGCAAGGAAAATTAAAAGCGCAGGGGAAATAATACAAAGCGAAACGCCAAGTGCCGTTAATGATGCAGTTTTTTCCTGAATTTTTAAAAATTCATCGGCTTCGTTCAGCGTAACGGTTCGGAAATCGGGGCTGTCAGCTTCAGGATTTTTGGAATAGCTTTCAGGTAAAGCATTTTCCGGTTCAAATTCATCTTTAAGCAGATAATCAGTCGACACACCGAAAATCTCTGCCATTTTTAATATTCTTTGTAAATCAGGAACAGCCTGTGCGCCTTCCCATTTTGAAATTGACTGTCTTGAAACGCCCAGCATTCCTGCAAGCTCTTCCTGAGACCACCCGTTCTTTTTCCTTTCGTTGATTATTTTGTCAGCTAAAATCATAAATTCATCCTCCGATGCAAAATTTTATGACAAAATTGTATAGCTTTAAAGGGTTGCAGTCTACCAACTGCGGTTGGCAATTTGTCAATTCACCGTTGCATTTTAAGTATTTTTGATTTTATATATAGCTTACGGTTTCACAGAGGTCTTTACGGCTTGTGTGATTGGGGAGCGGACCTGCGTCTTCTGCGGCAAATCCTAAGTCCATTAACATAAGTATTTCCTGTGTTTCGGGAAGTCCTAAAGCAGCTTTAAGCTCTTCGGGATTAAAATTGTTTATCCAACAGCTGTCAACGCCAATGTCGGCGGCCGCTAAAATCATCTGCGTTGCAACAATGGTTGCATCTTCAACTCCTGAATCACGGGTTGAGCGAGGGTAATTATAAGCTCCGTTTTTATCAAAAGCAACAACCAAAACCGTGCCTGCATTGTAGCGGCAGGGGGTGGCGGCGTCAATTTTTGCTAAAGCCTCGTCACTTTCAACTACATATATGCGCTGTTCCTGTGAGTTTTTTGCAGTGGGAGCAAGCCGCCCTGCTTCAAGAATGTAATTTAACTGTTCTTGGCTTATTTTTCGACCGTCGTATTTTTTGCAAGAGTAACGCTTTTTTAAAACTTGCGAAAATTCCATTAAATCATCTCCTAAATTTACTGCACTTATTTTATCATATATTTTTCTTTTTGAAAACAAAAAAATCAGCCCCTGTAAAAAGAAGACTGATTTTTTAAGTCTTAAATTATATTTTCTCAGATAGACATATTTTCAAGCACTGAAATACCCTTGCTTTTAAGAACTCTTTCAGCGGCATCATTGTCATCAACGCGGAGAACAACGTAAGCGCCCAAAGCGGTTGAAGCAGTGAAAGCATACATGTATTCAATGTTGATATTTTCATAACTGAAATCTTCCAAAATGCTTGACAGTGCGCCTGCCTTGTCGCTCATTTCAGCGGCAATAACGGGTGTAACGGTAACAATGCAGTCACTTGCCAAAACGTCTTTCGCCTTGTCGGTATCTGATACGATTAAACGAAGAATGCCGAAATCTTTTGTATCGGCAATGCTCATTGCACGGATGTTGATTTGTGCTGATGATAAAGCTTTTACAATGTCTAAAAGTTTGCCGGGTTTGTTTTCAACAAATACAGATAACTGATTTATAGCCATAGTTTTACTCCTTTTTTAATCATGAAGCTTACGCTTATCAATTACTCTTACAGCCTTTCCTTCACTGCGGACAACTGATTTAGGCGGTACTAAGTGTACCTTCGGGCCAATGCCCAGCATTGTACGCATTGCGCTTTCCAAAGCCTTTTCCCTTGCCTGAGTATCGCTTACCTTGTCAGAGAACTGTTCGGGGGTAAGCTCAATGTTTATGTCAATAGTGTCGGTGTTGTTTACTCTGTCAACTATAATCTGATAGTTGGGTGTGTACCCTTCGTTAAGAAGAACGGTTTCTATCTGGCTGGGGAATACGTTAACGCCTCTGATAATAAGCATATCGTCACTTCTGCCCATAGGCTTGCTCATTTTAACGTGAGTTCTGCCGCAGGAGCATTTTTTACGGGTAAGAACGCATATATCTCTCGTTCTGTAACGAAGAAGTGGGAAAGCCTCTTTGTCAAGGGATGTAAATACAAGCTCGCCCTTTGAGCCTTCGGGAAGAACCTCGCCTGTGTCAGGGTCGATTATTTCCGCATAGAAATGGTCTTCGTTTATGTGCATACCTGTCTGCTCACTGCATTCAAAGGATACGCCGGGACCGCTGGTTTCGGTAAGTCCGTAAATATCGTATGCTTTAATGCCGAGGCTCTTTTCAATGCTTCTTCTCATTTCTTCAGTCCAGGGCTCAGCGCCGAAAATACCTGCCTTTAATTTGTTATCTTCAGGCTTATATCCTGCTTCTGCAAGGGATTCACCTATGTATGCGGCGTATGAAGGAGTACAGCAAAGAATGGTAGAGCCAAGGTCCATCATAAACTGAATTTGACGCTCCGTGTTGCCAGATGACATAGGCAGTGTAAGGCAGCCTACCTTGTGAGAGCCGCCGTTAAGACCGGGGCCGCCTGTGAAAAGTCCGTAGCCGTAGCAAACCTGGCAAACATCTTCGTTTGTACCGCCTGCGGCAACAATAGCACGGGCACAGCAATCCTCCCAAATGTCAATATCCTCTTGAGTGTAGAACGCAACAACTCTTTTGCCCGTTGTACCTGAGGTTGACTGAATACGAACGCAGTTTTTAAGGTCTGTGCCGAGAAGCCCGTAAGGGTAAGCGTCACGAAGGTCAGCCTTTGTTAAGAAGGGGAGCTTTTTAATGTCGTCAACACTCTTAATGTCGTCAGGTGTAACGCCTTTTTCATCCATAAGCTTTCTGTAATAAGGCACGTTGTCATATACGTGACGAACCTGCTTTACGATTTTTTCGTTTTGGATTTCAAGGATTTTTTCCCTTGATGCGGTTTCAATTTCGGGTTGATAATAGCTTTGTGCCATAACGTTGCTCCTTTACTTACATACTATAGCCTAATTCAAAGGCTTTTTTGTTTATTTCAACAAACTGCGGTTTAACGATTTTCTCAATAGCCGCAATCCATTTCTCATAAGGGATATCGAAATATTTAGCAACTCTGCCCATAAGGACTATATTAACGCTTTTTGCGTTGCCTGCCTGCTTTGCAAGGTCGAGCGCGTCAATAGCGTCAACAAAAACACCCTTTGATTTAATCTCTTCGATTATACCGTGCGGATATTCCGCCGCACCCGTAATAACGGGCATTGGGTCGATTTCCTGAGTGTTTACAATGATTTTACCGTCTTTTTTAAGGCAAGCAAGGTGCCTTGCCGCTTCAATTTTTTCAAATGAAACGATAACGTCTGCCTCGCCCTCGGAAATAACGGGGGAGTAAACCTTGTCGCCGAAACGGACGTACGTTACAACCGAACCGCCTCGCTGGCTCATACCGTGAACCTCGCTTACCTTTACGTCATACCCCTCGTCTGTAAGCAAAGAGCCTAAAAGTTTACTTGCCAAAAGGCTTCCCTGACCGCCTACGCCGACAATCATAATGTTCTTGGTACTCATTTATCTGTCCCCCTTGTCAATAGCATCAAACTTGCACATCTGGGTGCATACGTCACAGCCTACGCACTGAGTAAAGTCAATATGCGCCTTTTTATTCTTTATGCTGATAGCAGGGCAACCGATTTTCATGCACATTTTACAGCCAACGCATTTATCCTCGATTACCGTAACGGGAGACTTTGCCTTAACGTATTTGAGAAGCATACACGGTCTTCTTGAAATGATTACCGAGGGAGCCTCAATTGCAAGCTCTTCAAGGATAGCGTCTTCACATTCTTTAAGGTTATACGGGTCAACAACTCTTACCCTTTCAATTCCTATTGAACGGCAAAGATTTTCGAGATTAACAGCGGCGGCAGGCTCACCCTTTATGTTGTAGCCTGTCGTGGGGTTCTGCTGATGCCCCGTCATACCCGTAATGGAGTTATCAAGTATAATAACGGTTGAGTTTGAAGCGTTGTAAGCAATATTTACAAGACCCGTAATGCCTGAGTGCATAAAGGTGGAATCACCGATAACGCAAACCGTTTTCTTTTCGCTGTCTTTTCCGCCTGCTTTATTAAATCCGTGTATTCCGGAAACGGAAGCACCCATACAAAGAGTTGAATCAAGAGCAAACAAGGGGGCGGCACTGCCCAGAGTATAGCAGCCAATGTCACCGAGAGCAGTGATTTTATGCTTTGCAAGTGTGTAGAACAGTCCGCGGTGGGGGCAGCCTGCGCACATAACGGGCGGACGGACGGGGATAGGCGTATCAGTAGCTGTGTTTTCGGGAACGGGAATATCAAATGCTTTACGAATAGTATTTTGATTAAATTCGCCGAGTATGGAGAACATTTCCTTACCGATACATTTTACACCTATTGTATTAAGATGTGTTTCAATAATCGGGTCAAGCTCTTCAATAACATAAAGCTTTTGAACGCCTGCGGCAAAATCTTTAATTAACTCAACAGGCATTGGATTTACAAGACCCAGCTTTAATACGGAAACACTGTCTCCGAAAACCTCTTTAACATAATTGTAGCAAGTGCCGGAGCAGATAATGCCGATTTCGCCGTCTGCCTTTTCAACACGGTTTAAAGAACTCGTTTCGCCGAGCTTGGAAAGAAGCTTTGTTCTTTCCTCAACAAAGGGGTGGCGCTTAACGGCGTTTGCAGGTGCCATTATGTATTTCTGCGGATTTTTTTCATACGGTGGCAAATCCAATTCTTCTCTTTCGCAAAGCTCGACGCTTCCCTGAGAATGTGCAATTCTTGTGCACATTCGGAGAATTACGGGAGTGTCGTACTCTTCTGAAATACGGTAAGCCTCTTTAACAAAATCCTTTGCCTCTGCCGAATCTGCAGGCTCTAACATCGGAACCTTTGCGGCAATGGCGTAGTGGCGTGAATCCTGCTCATTCTGTGAAGAGTGCATTGCAGGGTCATCGGCTACAAACAGGACCATACCGCCGTTAACTCCCGTGTATGAAAGTGTGAATAACGGGTCAGCGGCAACGTTAAGACCAACGTGCTTCATAGCGCAAGCGCTTCTGACACCCCTGAGTGACGCGCCGAAGGCAACCTCTGCGGCAACCTTTTCATTGGGCGCCCATTCACAGTATATTTCATCATATTTTGCGGCAAATTCCGTAATTTCGGTTGAAGGTGTACCCGGGTAGCTTGAAACTACCTTAACACCTGCTTCGTAAAGACCGCGGGCAATGGCTTCATTGCCAAGCATTAGTTTTTTCAAAATTATCACCTATCAGAATATATATTATTTACCGAGACTGTCTGTAATTTCAACGGTTGTGGTGTTATTATAGCATTCAAACATTTTGTCAGCACCTTTTGGAAGCGTTTTCTGAGTAAGAAGGCTTACAATCGGAACGATAATCAAACCGCCAACCATTGCAAATACGCCTGAGTAGAGCGAGTTTGTGAATACGAATGAAAGGAATGAGCCGTCAGCAAATTTGAATGCGCCAAGAGAGATGCAAAGCTGAATAACTTCAAGCCCTACGCCGTAAACGAATGAAACGATAACGGCAGCCTTAGTTGTCTTTTTATAGTAAAGACCGTAAAGGAAGGGAGCGAGGAATGCGCCTGCAAGTGCGCCCCAGGAAACGCCCATCATCTGAGCTATAAACAAGCTCTTGCTCTTTGCCTGCTTAATAGCAATAACTGCGGAAATTACAATGAATACAACTATTAAAGCTCTCATTATAAGCATTTTGTTCTTTTCTGTAAGCGGCTTTTTGCGCATGGGGGCTATAAGGTCAAGAGTAACCGTTGAACCGCTGGTAAGAACGAGCGAAGAAAGGGTAGACATTGATGCCGAAAGAACGAGCACGATAACTACTGCAATAATAACGGGGGAAAGAGTTGAAAGCATTGCAGGGATAACTGCATCAAAGCCGTTTGCTTTTACGTCAATATCGTAAAGTCTTCCGAATCCGCCGAGGAAATAGCATCCGCCTGCAACGATAATTGCAAAAAGCGTTGAGATAACAGTACCTTTTTTAATTGAATCTTCATTTTTAATGGCATAGAACTTGCCGACCATCTGCGGAAGACCCCAAGTGCCGAGAGAGGTCAGAAGAACAACGAAAAGAAGGAATACGGGGTTGGGTCCTAAGAATGCAGAATAAGCGCCCTGCCAGCCTGCATCGCCCTCAACAGCGGCGAGTGATTTTGTAGCCTCAAGAAGACCGCCGTTGTCGTGAAGAACCGCCAAAATAACGGCAACAATACCGCCAAGCATAATAAGACCCTGAATAAAGTCGTTAATAGCAGTTGCCATATATCCGCCGATAAGAACGTAAATGCCTGTAAGCACGGACATTACGATAACGCATACCGAATAGTCAATTCCGTTGTATGCCATTGAGAAAAGTCTTGAAAGACCGTTGAAAAGCGATGCGGTGTAAGGGATAAGGAACACAAAAGTAATTACGGAAGCCGCAATTTTAAGACCCTTTGACTTAAAGCGTTCGCCGAAAAATTCGGGCATTGTTTTTGAGCCTAAATGCTGGGTCATAATTCTTGTTCTTCTGCCGAGAACACTCCAGGCAAGAAGCGAGCCTATAAATGCGTTTCCAAGTCCTATCCAGGTGGAGGCAAGACCGAAATTCCAACCGAACTGACCTGCATAGCCTACAAATATAACGGCTGAAAAATAAGATGTGCCGTATGCAAATGCGCTGAGCCACGGGCCTACCGAGCGTGAGCCGAGAACGAAGCCGTTAACGTCTGTTGCGTGCTTGCGTGAACGCACACCGATGCAAATCATAAGCGCAAAAAAGCACACGATAAGCACGGTGGTAATAATCATTTCTGAATTCATTTTTTATTCTCCTTAAAATAATATTTGAACGCGTCAGCGTTTATTTTGATCTGAAATCAAAGTGTCTGCGCCGTAAAGCTTGCGAAGAAGCGGTTTTTCGATTTTGCCCGTCGGGTTACGGGGAACATCCGCAAAAATAATTTTTCTCGGGCGCTTGTAACGGGGAAGACCGAGACAGAACTCGTTTATTTCTTCTTCCGTTGAGCTCATTCCGTCTTTAATTTTAATTATAGCGGCGGCAATTTCACCGAGGCGTTTGTCAGGAAGACCGATAACCGCAACGTCACTTACCTTGTTGCAGGTGCGGATAAAGTCTTCAATTTGAACGGGATAAAGGTTTTCACCGCCTGTGATGATAACGTCTTTTTTCCTGTCAACAAGATAAATAAATCCGTCTTCGTCCCTCATTGCCATATCGCCCGTGTAAAGCCAACCGTCTTTAAGAGATTTTGCGGTAGCCTCAGGGTCGTTGTAATAGCATTCCATAACGCCGTCACCCTTAACGCAAAGCTCGCCTACGTTTTGACCTGTAACCTCGTTACCGTTTTCGTCAACGATTTTCACCTGCCAGCCGTAACCGGGGATTCCGATAGCGCCAACCTTATGTACGTTTTCAACGCCCAAATGAACGGCGCCGGGGCCAATGGACTCTGAAAGACCGTAGTTTGTGTCATACTGATGCTTGGGGAAATATTCAAGCCAATGCTTAATAAGACTTTGGGGCACGGGCTGTGCGCCGATGTGCATAAGCCGCCAATTTGAAAGGTCATAATCCTCTAATTTGAGCGTTCCGTCGTCAAGGGCATTTAAAATATCCTGCGCCCACGGAACAAGAAGCCAAACTATTGTGCATTTTTCCTTTGATGCGGCGTCTAAAATAAATTCTGGCTTTGTGCCTTTAAGCAAAACCGCTTTTGAACAGCTCAAAAGCGAGCCGAACCAGTGCATTTTTGCGCCTGTGTGGTAAAGTGGCGGAATGCAAAGGAACACGTCATCTCTGCCTTGTGAATGGTGGTTCTGCTCCACTCTGCACGAATGAATCAACGATTTATGTTTATGCAGAATTGCTTTCGGAAAGCCCGTGGTGCCTGAGGAAAAGTAAATTGCCGCATAATCTTCTTCCGTCAGCGGAATTTCAGGGTTAAGGCTGCTGCAATCAGCACAAAGGTTGTGATAATTTTCTGCAAACGGGGGGCAGCCGTCACCAACGTAAATCAGCAGTCTGTTTTTGCTTATTTCATCGGCAATCTTTTCAACTCTGCCGATAAATTCAGGGCCGAACACAAGCATATCAGCCTCTGCCAATTCAACGCAGTATTTAATTTCGTCTGATGCATATCTGAAATTCAGCGGAACAGCCATTGCGCCCGTTTTAAGAATACCGAAATAAATGGGAAGCCATTCAAGGCAGTTCATTAAAAGAATGGCGACTTTGTCACCCTTGCCTATGCCTAAACCCATTAAGGAGTTTGCAAATCTGTTAGCTTTTTCATTGAATACCGACCAGGTAATTTCCGTTCTGTAATATGAACGGCTTGTGGGCTCAACAAGCTCGTAATCACGCCAGGTGTGGCGGCGACTGTCCGTAATTTCGGGGTTGATTTCGACTAAAGCAGTCTCATTTCCGTGTTCACGGCTGTTTTTTTCCAATAAATCAACAATTGTCATATTTTCACCTTTTATTTTAAAGAATTTAGTGATACAATTAAAATTATAAAATTACATAGAGCAATAAAATCAAAAGAAAGGAAAGCGCAGTAAAGATTATTATGATAATAGATTTTCATACACACACATTCCCCGATAAAATAGCCACGCAGACTATAAAATTTTTATCGGAAAAGGCTAATTCAAAACCCTTTAGAGAGGGCACACTTTCTTCCCTTAAAGAATCTATGAAAAAATGCGGTATTGATTATTCCGTGGTTTTGCCCGTTGCCACCAATGCTAAGCAGGTGGATTCAATAAATAGGCTCAGTTTCGAAGAGAACGGCAAAGACGGTGTGATTTTTGCAGGGGCAATCCACCCGGATTGCGAAAACATTGAAGAAATTCTTGATACTATTAAAGCTCACGGTCTGTTCGGTATAAAAATTCACCCGGATTATCAGGGCGTTTATTTCGATGACGAAAGATATATTCACATAATGCGTGAAGCCGCAAAGCGTGACTTAATAACCGTAACTCATGCAGGTGTAGATGTGGGCTACCCTGACGACGTTCACTGCACACCGCAAATGGTGTTAAACGTGCTTGAAAAGCTTTCGGGGATTATTGACAACAAACTTGTCCTCGCTCATATGGGCGGTTGCGATTTGCCCGATGAGGTGCTTAAAAAATTAGCAGGAAAGCCCGTGTATTTTGACACGTCCTTCGTGCTTGACCGCTACACCGGAGAGTGCAGGGAAATAATCTTAAAACACGGGTTCGACAAAATACTTTTTGCAACCGATTCTCCGTGGAGCGACATCAAAAAATTTGTTGATATTTTGGAAAGCTACGGCTTTGCAAAAGAAGAAAGCGATATGATATTTTATAAGAACGCCGAAAGGCTGTTAAAAGCCCTTTAAACCCTATTAAAATATATAGAATTATGCTATCATTTTGAAGAGCAAAAGTCAATAATTTCGACCTTTTTCGCCGTAGAAATTACGCCTTTAAAATAGTATAATATAAACAAAAAAATCAGAGATTAAAATCAAGAGAGCCGTCTGCTGTGTTAGATGGCTCTCTCTTTGATTTTATGTATGTTTTATGATAAAATAAATCTGTTAAAAAACAACTCAAAAAAATTTTTTTAAAAATTTATGTCAGTTTTTGCGATTTTGCCGACTACTATACGAAAGGGAGGGAAATCCGTTGAACAGCGCTGTAAAAAAACGGGCGGACGAAAAGCTGAAAGAAGCTTACAGTCTTTGCTATTTGCCTTTAATTAAATATTGCAACGTGCGAATGGGCGACGCGCGAGCTTCGGCGGATGATTGTGTTCAGGAAGCGTTTCTGGTTTATTACAACCGATTGCTTTCGGGGGAGGAGATTGAAAATCCCAGGGCGTACCTTTACCGCACAACAGACAATTTTGTCAAGCGCGCCGTTGAGGATTACGGCAAAAACTCTAAACGCACAGTTCCGTTAGAGGAAGCAGGGGAGTTTCAGTCCGAGTACCTGCCTTTCGACACAGAAAATATAGATTATGACGCTTTGGCGGAAAAGCTGCTGAATACGTTGAGCGAGCAAGATAAACAGTTCTATAAGCTAAAATACATAGAACGACTGCCGCTGTCCGAAATTGCGGAGCTTTTAGAGATCTCACCGGCAGCCGCCGCACAGCGAAGCTCACGACTGCGAAAACATATTAAAGAAAAAATGACAGACTTTATTGAATCTGAAGTGCAAGGAGGGATTTAAATGGAAAGACTTATGCTTAATTCGTCAATACTCAGGCAGATTTTAAACGACCGTGAAGCTATTTACGAGCTTCGTGAGTTTTTAAATGCAGTAATTGACGATGAACTGAATAACGCTGAAAATATGGACTGCGATTTAATAGACGAGTGTGTAAACGCATTGGAAGAGCTTGATTTTGAAGCTTCTTTTGAAAAACCGCATTTAGCGGCGATTATGTCCGAAGAAAAGTTTATTAAGAAAATTCAGTCAAAATCAAAGCTGCAGGCAGACAGATACAAAAAACTTATTGCAATTTGCGCTTCGGCGGCAATACTTTTGGCGGTGGGTTCGGTTAAGACAGAATCAGGTCAAACCGTAGTAAAAACAATAACGAATAAAATAGCCGCTGTTTTCAACATTGAAAGTGCTGACCCGAAACCTGAAGAAAGCACTGCTAACGAGCCGAAAACAGAACCCACAACGGTTGAGCCGATTACTGAAACGACAACGAAAGCAACTGAACCCGAATCGGAAATAACGACTGAAAGACCTACTGAAACACCTACTGAAACACCGATTAAAACTGTACACGCTCACAAACCCCCTGAAACGACTACTAAAAGACCGGAAAATCCCGTCACGCTCCAACAAATTGAAGGAACGCTTTCCAAAAAAGCAAAGACGGATTACCTTTTGGGTGAAGAGCTTGATTTAAGCGGCGTGCAGATTACGGCTCTATACAGTGACGGCAGTAAAAAGCAAATACCCCTTGACGAGTGCCGGGTATCCGTTCCGGAAAAATTCTCAAAGGCGGTAGGACGGTACAAAGTAACGGTAAGCTATCAGGGCAAGTCTTTCACTTACACGGTTTCGGTTTATGCCGAAAAGACGAGCGCAATTCTCAATTCAATTTACGGTACTTTCCCGGAAGGGTATGATTTTAAAGTAGAATCCTTTGACGATCTTGATTTCTCGGAAATGACTGTTACTGCAGTTTATTCAGACGGTACTGAAACGCTTATTCCGTTAAGTGAATGTGAAATAACCGTCGAAAAGAATTTTATGGAGCTTGAAAACAAAGCTTTGGTAACCGTAACTTATGAAGAACGCTCATTCTCATTTGTTTTAACGAAGGAGGAACAATAAAATGAAAAAAACTAACTTGATTAAAAGAACCTTTGCAATACTTTTAAGTGCCGTACTTATTTTATCTGCACTGCCGGTAATGTCTTTTGCCGAGGAGTCAGACTACAGTTTTGAATATCAAGTAGTCGGCGACGAAGTAACCATTGTAGACTGCGATTTAAGTGCATCAGAGGATGTTGAAATTGTTGTTCCGGAGACATATAACGGTAAGCCGGTAACAGCTATCGGCGATGGAGCATTTTCCTATCTTTCATATGCAGATGTTGAAGGAGAATATGTTGACCGTAAAATAACGCTACCTAAGACAATTAAGAAAATAGGATTTCTTGCTTTCGGTTTCAGCATGATTTCCGAAGTCAACATAAACGAACTTGAAAATCTTGAATATATCGGTGCCTATGCCTTCGCACCATCAAATTTGACAGGTGACATTGTGCTCCCTGAAAGCGTAACATACGTTGGTGCATCTGCCTTTACGGCAACGAAAATCACTTCTCTTCACTTAGGCAGAAATGTAAACATTCCGCAACTGGAATCATCAGACACTGCTATGTACTATTTGTTGAAAGATATGAGTAATTTGCCTCCTTCATGGCTGAAAATAGCTAAACCTGTTATAAAAACAACCGATGCTGAAAAGAGTATAGCGCTTGCTTGTTCAGACTTGACAAAAATAACGGTTGACATAAGAAACCCCTATTATACTTCTTTAAACGGAGTTCTTTACAGTAAGGATTTAACAAAGCTTTACGCTTATCCGTCGGGAAAAACAGGCAGTATATTTGTTATGCCCGTGACTGTTGACGCTTTTTACAATGCTTTCGGAGAATTTTATATCAGTCCGATTAAAACTAATTTTATGACGATTGATATTTTTGACGGACAATTTTCTGTGGTGGATGACTTTGAGTCTTTAAGATGTGAAAGTAATCTTAAAACCGTTGTAATTTCTGACAGAGTTTCCGAAATAGTCGATATTGCCTTTTACAATACGGGTATTGAAAGCGTATTTATTCCCAAAAGCGTAACTACAATAGGCAAAAAAGCTTTCTGGCACTGCACAAACCTTACAACCGTGGGCTTTGACCGCAATTCTTCCTTTAAAACTCTTCCAAAAGAGTGCTTTAAAGACTGCACAAGCTTAAAAAATATAACATTCGGTCGTATTGAATTTCTTGATTCTCTTGTATTCAATAACTGCTCGGCTCTGGAGCGGATAGATCTTACAAACGTTTTGTCGATAGACAGCACCGCATTTGACGGTTGCACAAATCTTACCGATATTGTATATCAGAATACAGATGCAGAGGAGAAAGCAACAGTTTCCAAACAAGCGTTTTATAATCACGATTCACTTGAAACGGTAATGCTGGGCAACTCCGTTGAAAAAATTGAAGCTAAAGCCTTTGCAAACTGCAAAAACCTTACAGCCGCTTACATTTCAGACGAAATTGAAAATATAAGCGATACTGCTTTTCAGGGCTGTGATAATCTTACTATCTACTGCCCGTCTGAAGAATGCTACGCGTACTCTTATGCAGTTGCAAACAACATAGCCGTAACCACCTTGCAGGTAATGCCTATTCCTAATCAAACCTATACGGGCGAGAGCCTTGAGCCTGAGCTTACGGTTAAATCCAGCAACCAGGTATTAAACAAGGGTAACGATTACAGCGTTTATTTCAAGGATAATATTGACGCAGGTCTTGCAACTGCGACCGTTATGGGCGAAGGCAAATACAGTATGTTCGCATCAGTTTGCAAATTTGCAATCGTTCAGCGTGACATCAACGACGGCGTTGAGATAAGCGAAATTCCCGACCAGGTATTAAACGGCGAAGCGGTTGAGCCTGAAATTACGCTCACTTTCAACGGAAGAATCCTTGAAGAAAATGTTGATTATATCGTTGAATATATTAACAACACCGAAGCGGGAACTGCTACGGTAGCGGTAATGGGTAAAAACAACTTTGTAGGCGTATATACTGCTGAATTTGAAATAACCGAACCTGTAAAAACAAACACGGGCGACGCGAACGGTGACGGCATTATTGACGCCAACGACTACGCAATGGTTATAAGTTACGTAATGGGAGAAAGCACTTTGACAGAAGAGCAAAAAGCCTTTGCAGACTATAATAAGGACGGCGTGGTAGATGCCTTTGACGCCATAGCTATAGACCTTATTGTTCACAAAGTAATAGAACCGTAACCATAGTATAACAAAAATTTCATAAACTTTCATAAATATTCTTCCTAATAAGCAGCCCCTCACAGAGCAATCTGAGAGGGGCGAAGTTTTGCTATACAATATAACTGATTCTACCCTCCCTCGCCGAGGGAGGGGGCACGGCATAGCCGTGACGGAGGGGCGAAGAACGAGCCGCTGCCGGTGGCAGAAACAGGCGAAGTTCTGAGGTGA
>JAFLUN010000089.1:1746-4259 GCA_022508785.1 Oscillospiraceae bacterium | reverse complement strand
TTTGAAGCTCGTCGTTTGACGGGAACGTGGGCGCAATACGAATGTTGCTGTCATGTGGGTCTTTTCCGTAAGGATAAGTAGCTCCGACCGTTGTGAGAACAAGACCTGCCTCTTTGCAAAGCTCGCCTATCCTCTTTGCGCTGCCTACAGTTGTATTATAGCTTATAAAGTAACCGCCGTTAGGCTTAATCCACTCGCCGATTCCGAGCGGAGCAATCTCTTTTTCCAAAGCATCAAGAACGATTTGGAATTTCGGCGCAATAATTGCGGCATGCTTTTTCATATGAGCCTTAATTCCGTCTGCATTTACATAATATCTTGTGTGACGGAGCTGATTGAGCTTATCAAATCCAATTGTCTGTGAGCTCATTCTCTTCTTAATATCTGCAATATTATTTTTTGATGCGGCTATCGCGGAAATACCCGCGCCCGGGAATGAAATTTTTGAGGTGGAAGTAAATTCAACAAAATAATCTTCCGTGCCGTATTTTTCGCAGGCTTCAAAGATATTCATAAGAGTATCGGGTGTGTCGGTAAGGTCATGAACACAGTAAGCGTTATCCCAAATAACTCTGAAATCCTTTGCGGCAGGCTGTAAAGCGGCAAGCGCCTCTACTACATCGTCGCTGTATGTAACACCGTCGGGATTTGAATACTTAGGAACGCAGAACATTCCCTTAACTGACGGGTCTTTTACCAGCTCTGCAATTTTAGCTACATCGGGTCCCTTAGGTGTCATAGGAACTGAAATCATTTCTATTCCGAAATACTCAGCAATGCCGAAATGTCTGTCGTACCCGGGAACATTGCAGATAAACTTAACATTACCCTGACGGCTCCAAGGCTCACCGCCGCCAATGCCTGAAACCATACACTGACAGATAAAGTCAAACATAAGATTAAGGCTTGAAGAACCGCCTACAATTATATTTTCGGGTGGAACAGAAAGGATTTCGGAAAAGAGCGCTTTGCACTCAGGGATTCCGTCAAGCACGCCGTAATTTCTGCAATCAATGCCGCTGTCGGAAATGCAACTGTCACCGCCGTTAAAAACCTTTAAAACATCATAAGAAAGCTCAAGCTGGTCGTGGCCGGGCTTACCTCTTGACATATCGAGAGAAAGATTTAATCCTTTTACATTTTCGTAACTCTTCATGAGTTCTTCTTTTACAGTCAGCAAATCTTCTTTTTTCATTTCAGAATACTTCACAATAATGACCTCCAACGAATTTTAAGATATTGTATACTAAAACTGATGATTTTGCAAGTATTTAAGGACAAAACTACAAAATGAAAATGAATTTGTTGAAATACTTTCATTGGTATGATAAAATAAACGAAAAATTTATTATAAAGCGGAGCAAAAATATGGAAATTTTAAAGTTAAAACCTGTATTCAAAGACTATATTTGGGGCGGAAACAGATTGCGTTCGGAATTTGGCTTTGAAAGTGAATTAGATATTATGGCAGAAGGCTGGATGCTCTCTGCAAGAAATGACGGTGAAAACATAGTTTCTGGCGGAAATTTTGACGGTCAAACCTTTTCAAAGGTAATCAACGACAATCTTGATTTTTTAGGCTTAAACGGTAAAAAATTCCCGTTCTTCCCGTTGCTTATTAAGCTGATTGACGCTAAAAACGATTTATCGGTTCAGGTTCATCCTGATGACGAATACGCCATGAAAGCCGCCGGTGAATTCGGAAAAACAGAATGCTGGTATATTCTTGATTGCGACGAAGACGCAGAGCTTATTTTCGGCTTTAAAAAGCAAATATCAAAAGAAGAGTTCAAAAGTTCTATTGAAGACGGCACTTTTCTTCAATATGTTAACCGTGAAAAAGTGAAAAAAGGCGATTTGTTTTTTATTGAGGCAGGCACTCTTCACGCCATAGGAAAAGGAATTTTGCTTGCTGAAATTCAGCAAAATTCAAATATTACATACAGAGTTTATGACTACGGAAGGCTGGGTGCGGACGGCAAACCGAGACCTCTGCATGTGCAAAATGCAATTGATGTAACTAACTGCGTACCGCCGAAACCGAAAGCTAAAGGCGCAGGTATTCCCGAAGAGTTTGACGGATTCACAAAGCAAATGCTCGTCAAATGTGATTTGTTCACTGCCGAAAAATATACTGCGCACGGTGACTTTACAATGACGGCAGACGATACCTCTTTCCTCTCTCTTCTCATAACAGACGGGAACGGCAAAATCGGTGAGTTCGACGTTAAAAAGGGTGACAGTCTGTTTGTTCCCGCGTCGTACGGTGAATTTTCGGTTAGCGGTAATTTTGACATGATAGTATCGAGGGTATAAATGGTTTCATATAATAGAACAAAGCTGTCCTGCTACACGGGGTATTTTGTGCAGGCGATTATAAATAATCTTCCGCCGCTTCTTTTTATTATATTTAACGAGCAGTTCGGAATTGACCTTAAAAGGCTATCGATTATTATTACAATAAATTTTGTTTCGCAAATGTCGGTAGATTTATTTGCAATAAAATTTTCAGA
>JAFLUN010000089.1:0-1646 GCA_022508785.1 Oscillospiraceae bacterium | reverse complement strand
TTTCTTTTCTAACCTGCAAAATGCCTGAAAATTTAGCATCTGATGAAGAAAGAACGCCTATTTCCAAACTGTTTACAAAAAAGTCGTTCATTTTAATGATGATTTTAATGCTCTGCGCAGGTGCTTCGGAGCTTGGAATGTCACAATGGGCATCATATTTTGCGGAAACGGGACTTCACATCACAAAGCAGACCGGCGATATTCTCGGCCCGTGTATGTTTGCCGTGCTTATGGGGCTTGGGCGTGTTCTTTTCGGTATATTCGGTGAAAAGCTCAATTTAAAAATAACCTTAGGTATATTTGCTGTTCTTTGTGCGTTAAGCTATATCACGGTTTCGGTATCCGAAAATCCGTATATTGCACTTGCCTTTTGCGCATTAACGGGAATTTGTATAAGCGTTATGTGGCCGGGCACGCTGAGCCTTTCCGCTCAAAAATTCCCGGGAGGCGGAAACAGTATGTTTGGACTGTTAGCACTCTTGGGAGATCTCGGCTGCACGCTCGGTCCTTGGTTTATTTCATTTGCTGCGCTCAACCTTTGTGACGGAAGCTTAAAAGGCGGAATCGGATTCGGAGCATTCTTCCCGTTAATAATGGTTATTTCTCTACTGCTCATTCGCGGAAATAAATTAAAATCTGAAAACGTATTGACAAATTAAATCATAGTGTTATAATAATTTCACAAATTAAATAGTTGTCTTCAGGGCGGAGTGCAATTCTCCACCGGTGGTTAAAGTCCACGAGCTTGAGAGCTGAACGGGTGCAATTCCCGTACCGACGGTATAGTCCGGATGAAAGAAGAAATAGTTTTGTTTTTGCGCCCGTGGATTTTTATTCACGGGCTTTCTTTTTTCAAAAATGCTCTGATCACGGAAAGGTTGATCAACATGAAAACAAAATCACAGAAAAATCTCGTCAAACTCGTTACAGTGGCAATGCTCAGTGCAGTAAGCTTTGTGCTTTTCTTGTTTGAATTCCCGATTATTCCCGGTGCATCGCATTTAAAGCTTGATTTAAGCGACATTGCGGCACTTATCGGCGGACTGCTTTACGGCCCAGTGTGGGGAGTCGTTATCGAGCTTATCAAAAATGTAATTGAACTTCTTGTAAAAGGATTTGGTTCGCAGATGGGCTTCGGAAATATTATGGATTTCGTCGCAGGCTCGGCATACATCGTTCCCTTCTGTATTTCGTACAAAACTATGACGAAAAAGAACGGAGATAAGAAGGTAGTTGCTCTCATTGTGGCAAGTGTAATAGGTCTTGCGTCACGCGTAATTATCGGAATTGGTGCCAATTATCTTATTGACCCGCCGTTTTTCAAATACTTCATCGGCTTTGAGCTTACAAGTACAACCCTCTGGCCTGCGATTTGGTCGGCAACTGCCATAAACGCAATAAAAGGTGTGATGCTCAGTATTGCAAGCTTCCCAATAGTTCTTGTCTTGCTTGACAGACTGAAAAAAGATAGTTAAAATATCTTGACATATAACCCCAACAGTGTATAATAAAATAAATAAACTATGCGTTGCCGCATTTGCGGTAATGCCCCCTTATTGAGAGCAGCTGAGGGAACAGGCCCTATGAAGCTCGGCAACCTGCATTTGCAAGGTGCTAATTCCTGCGGAGTAATCCGAAAGATAAGG
>JAFLUN010000088.1 GCA_022508785.1 Oscillospiraceae bacterium | reverse complement strand
AGCATAATAAGCGTGCTTTCAGGCAAGTGAAAATTAGTAATAAGTGCGTCAATGCACTTGAATTTGTAACCCGGATAAATGAATATGTTTGTCCAATCGTCAAACTCTTTCATTTCGCCTTGTGTACTCATAACACTTTCAAGGGTTCGGCAGCAGGTTGTGCCTACTGCTATTACTCTTCCGCCGTTTTTCTTTGTTTCATTGATTGTTTCAGCAGTTTCTTTCGGAATTTGGTAATGCTCCGAATGCATTTCGTGGTCTTCAATATTTTCCGCTTTAACGGGTCTGAAGGTTCCTATGCCCACGTGCAGTGTAACATAGCATATTTTTACGCCTTTGCGAGAAAGCTTTTTAAGTAAATCCTCTGTAAAATGAAGGCCTGCGGTAGGCGCGGCGGCAGAGCCCAGTTCTTTTGAATACACGGTTTGATAACGCTCTTTGTCCTGCAATTCTTCAGTAATATAATGCGGAAGCGGCATTTCGCCTATCTTATCAAGAACCTCGTAAATATTTGCGCCGTCATAGGAAAACTTTGCAATTCTGTTGCCGTTTGGAAGAACCTTCAGCACCTTACAGTTAAGTATTCCGTCGCCAAATGTAAACTCAGCTCCCTCTCTTGCCTTTTTGCCCGGTCCTGCTATTGTTTCCCATTCGTCGTTGCCTAAATTATTAAGCAAAAGAAATTCAACAGTAGCTCCCGTATCTTTTTTTACTCCGTAAATTCTTGCAGGAAGAACACGGGTATTGTTAAGCACAAGGCAGTCGCCTGCATTTAAATAATCAATAATATCATAAAAATGTTTGTGGGATATTTCACCGCTTTTTCTGTCAATTACCATCATTCTGGAGCTGTCCCTCTGTGTTAGCGGCGTTTGAGCAATAAGTTCTTTTGGTAAATCATAATAAAAATCAGACTTTTTCATATGTAATTCTCCGTTAAGTTGATAAAAATGCTAAAAATGTTTGACACAAAGATAGTAAAATGTTATTATATTATCACGATTGAGGCGCAATAAATATCAGTATGCCGTTTGAAGCCTTCAGGGGTTTGTGACAACGGTCAAAAAGGATTTATTGCCGAAGCTTTTGTTCGCCTGAATGCTCAAAAGCTGGTTGCATTATTAACAGTAATGTGACTGTCATCATATGATGGAGTGCTTTCGTATTATTGATTATAATAATACCGAACTTTATCAGTAATGATGACATATCATTACTGATTTTTTAATACAAATGATAGGATATCATTTTTTGGAGGTAATTGCAAGTGAAAAAGTTTAATGTGGGAATTATCGGCGCTACGGGAATGGTTGGTCAGCGTTTTATGACAATTTTGGATAATCATCCATGGTTTAACGTAACCGTTCTTGCCGCAAGCCCCCGCTCTGCCGGTAAAAAATACGTGGATGCCGTTGGCAGCAAGTGGTGCATGGACGTTGACATTCCCGAAAAGATGAAAGACATTATCGTTAAAAATGCTACTGACGATATTGAAGAAATTGCATCGGCAGTTGATTTTGTGTTCTGCGCAGTTGATATGAAAAAGGATGAAATAAAAGCATTGGAAGAGGCTTACGCAAAGGCTGAATGCCCCGTTGTGTCAAACAACAGCGCTCACAGGCACACTCCCGATGTTCCTATGATTTTGCCCGAGCTTAACGATAAGCACGCTGAAATAATTCCTGCACAGCGCAAGCGTCTTGGTACAAAGCGCGGATTTATTGCCGTTAAGCCTAACTGCTCACTTCAAGGCTATGTTCCTGCTCTTTTCCCTCTTGATAAGGCAGGCTATAAAGTAAAGGATGTTCTCGTTTGCACATATCAAGCAATTTCAGGTGCAGGAAAAACCTTTGACACATGGCCCGAAATGATTGACAACGTTATTCCTTTCATTGGCGGCGAAGAAGAAAAAAGCGAAAAAGAACCGCTTAAAATTTGGGGTGAAATTGACGGTGACATAATCGTTGATTCGCAGAGACCTAATTTTACGGCTCAGTGCATTCGTGTTCCCGTTTCAAACGGTCACATGGCGGCGGCATTCGTCAGATTTGAAAATAAACCGTCTAAAGAGGAAATATTAAATGTTTGGAAGAATTACAAAGGCAGAGCACAGGAGTTAGAGCTTCCGTCTGCTCCGAAGCAGTTCCTTAATTACTTTGAAGAAGACAATTACCCGCAAACAAAGGTACACCGTGACCTTGAAGGCGGAATGGCAATTTCAATCGGTAGACTTCGTGAAGATACTCAGTACGATTATAAATTTGTTGCTCTTTCACATAACACACTTCGCGGCGCTGCAGGCGGCGCAGTTCTTATGGCTGAGCTTTTGGCAGCAGAAGGCTATCTTGATTAAAGGAGAAAATTATGAGTACTAATCCTATTTTTACAGGTTCAGGCGTTGCAATTATTACCCCCTTTCATGAGGACGGCAGTGTAAATTACGAATGTCTTGCAAAAATTCTGGAAGACCAAATTGCAAATTCAACAGACGCTATTGTTATTTGCGGAACTACGGGCGAAAGCGCTACTCTTACTTCAAAAGAGCACTTAGACGTAATTAAATATACAGTTGACGTAGTAAACCACAGAATACCAGTTATTGCCGGTACGGGCAGTAATGAAACGGCTTATGCTGTTGAGCTTTCAAATGACGCAGAAAAGGCAGGGGCTGACGGACTGTTGATTGTTACCCCCTACTATAACAAAGCGTCTCAAAAAGGTCTTGTAAAGCATTACAACTACATTGCAGACAGAGTTTCTTCTCCGATTATCATTTACAATGTGCCAAGCAGAACGGGTGTTAATGTTCTTCCGGAAACATACGCCGAGCTTGCTGAGCATAAAAACATTGTAGCTGCAAAGGAAGCATCTGGTAATCTTTCACAGATTGCGCAGACTATTGCTCTTTGCGGTGATAAATTAGATGTTTATTCAGGTAACGACGACCAAATCGTTCCCATTATGTCTTTGGGCGGAAAAGGCGTTATTTCAGTCCTTTCCAATATTTGCCCAAAAATTGCTCACGACATCCCCTCTCTTTACCTTGAGGGCAAATGCCGTGAAAGCGCAGAGCTTCAGCTCAAATACTTAGAGCTTTGTAACGCAATGTTTATGGATGTTAATCCCATTCCTGTTAAGGTTGCTATGAACATTATGGGAATGGATGTAGGTCCCCTTCGTTTACCCCTTTGTGAAATGGATGATGCGAAAACGGAAAAGCTTCGCTCAATTCTTAAAAAGTACGCTTTAGTTTAAAAAATATATAGGATGTGAAAATATGAGGATTCTTTTATGCGGTGCAAACGGCAAAATGGGAAAAGTCGTTTATGAACGTGCATCTGCTTTTGAAAATACAAGTGTTGTTGCAGGTGTTGACCCATACGGCGAAAATAATAATTTCCCTCTTTACCGTTCATTTGACGAAATTGATACAGAGGCGGATGTTATTATTGACTTTTCGCACCCTGCAATGCTTTCATCTATGCTGAAATACGCCACTGAAAAAAAGATACCCGCAGTTGTGGCAACAACGGGTATTGACGACATAGGCTTAAAAGAGATTAAAGATGCATCAAAGGAAATCCCCGTATTTTTCACTGCAAATATGAGTTTGGGAATTAACCTTATTTCTGAGCTTGCAAAAAAAGCTGCTTCCGTTCTCTCTCCCGATTTTGACATTGAAATAGTTGAAATGCACCACAACCAAAAAATTGACGCCCCCAGCGGCACTGCTCTTTTACTTGCAAATGAAATTTCAAGTGTATTGGAAAACGAGCCTGTTTATGAGTTTGACCGCCATTCAAAAAGAATGAAGAGGTCGAAAAATGAAATCGGTATAAGCGCCGTTCGCGGCGGCACAATTGTGGGTGAGCACGAAATAATATTTGCAGGCACAGACGAGGTTATTAAAATTTCCCATTCGGCTTATTCAAAAAAGCTTTTTGCAAACGGGGCTATAAATGCCGCAAAATTTATTGTGAATGCCAAAAGCGGTATGTACTCAATGAAAGATGTTCTTCAGGAGGTGTAAAATATGGCATACGAAGTTTCAATGACAGAAAACGTAACACTTATTTCTCTTAATGATTCCCCTTCGGACATTGGTGTTACGGCAAAAATATTTGAATTTCTTTCAAAAAATGATATTGATGTTGATATGATTTCGCAAATTCCCCCTCATGCCTCAACCCCCTGTCTTTCATTTACCGTAAATGACGATGACCTCGGCAAGGTTTTCGCCGCTGCTTCAAGTCTTCGTGAATTACTCCCCGAGGTAAAGCTCGGTATTAGCTCAGGTAACAGCAAAATTTCTGTTTTCGGCGAGGATATGAAAAATTGCCCCGGTGTTGCATCAAAAGTATTTTCCGCTATTGCAGAGGTCGGCGCTGA
>JAFLUN010000087.1 GCA_022508785.1 Oscillospiraceae bacterium | reverse complement strand
AATTCTTTCTCCAGAAAGCATCACTCTGCGGATTGCCTTTATCAACACCGAGCCGAACTTTTTGGTAGTTTAAACTTTTCCAATAAGTGCAACAGTCATTGATAATCCTTGTGCCGATGCCTTTCCCCTGACATTCCGAATCCATTATGAATAATCCGATAAAAATCACTTTTTCGTCGGGATAGTCACAAATAAAATCCATTACGGCTATCAATCTGTTGTTTTTAAAAAAGCCTATATAAAATTTGTCCTCATATCCTTTATTGGGCGGTAATGCCTGCATATCCTCCATAATGCTCTCTTTTGTTACAAAGGGCGGGTGAAAACGATAAAAAAGAGTATTGCCGCTGCTTAAGTTGTATATCATGTCTATATCGCTGTTATTCAGTTTTCGCACAAAATAATCTTTGGATAAATGATATAGTTCCATATTCCGACAGACCTCCGAATTTCAATTTACCGTCCGTTTAATAATTGTACCATCTAATTATAAATTTTTCAACTTAATGAAAGACCTCTCTTGTCTTTGTAGACAAAAGAGGTTTGTTGGCGTGCCCGACTGGAGTCGAACCAGCGGCCTTCAGAGTCGGAGTCTGACGCTCTATCCAACTGAGCTACGAGCACAAATATTAAGTGAGCTTTCGTGCGGCTTGAACATCAAGCCGCACAAAACATATTTAAACATTAAAAATCTTATTAAACATTAAATCTGAAAAGAACTATATCGCCGTCCTGCATAATATATTCCTTGCCCTCGGAGCGAATTTTGCCCTTTTCTTTTGCCGCCTGCATTGAGCCCAGCGCCATTAAATCGTCAAAGGAAATAACCTCTGCGCGAATAAATCCGCGTTCAATATCGGAATGGATTTTACCTGCCGCCTTCGGCGCTTTCGTGCCTTTTTTAATAGTCCAAGCCCTAACCTCAGGCTGACCTGCCGTTAAGAACGACATTAGCCCCAAAAGGTCATAGGATTTTTGAATGAGAACATCAAGACCGCCCTTTTCAATGCCGAAATCGTTCAGGAACATTTCCTTTTCTTCTTTTGTCATTGAAGAAATTTCTGCTTCAAGCTCGGCGCAAATGGGAAGAACCTGCGCCCCCTCTGCCTCGGCTATCTTTTTAACCGCATTATATCTTTCATTGTCGTTAATTCCGTTTGCAAAATCGTCCTCACTCATATTGCAGGCGTAAATTACCGGCTTTGCAGAGAGGAGCGGAACTGTTGCAAGGATTTCTTTTTCATCGTCATAAGTTTCAACGGCTCTTGCGTTTATTCCGTTTTGAAGAGCATCACGAACACGGCGCAAAAAGTCCAATTCGGATTGAAGAGTTTTATCGCCCTTTAAATCCTTTTCTGTCTTGGCAATTCTTCTGTCAAGAATTTCAAGGTCGGAGAGAATAAGCTCAAGATTTATGGTTTCTATATCTCTCGCAGGGTCAACCGAGCCGTCAACGTGAGTAATGTCGTCATTATCAAAGCAACGGACAACGTGAATTACTGCGTCCACCTCACGAATATGGGAAAGGAATTTATTGCCGAGACCCTCACCCTTTGAAGCGCCCTTAACAAGACCTGCAATGTCAACAAATTCAATAGTTGCAGGAGTAGTTTTGACAGGGTTATACATCTCCGTCAGCTTATCAAGCCGCTCATCCGGCACTGCAACAACGCCCACATTGGGCTCAATAGTGCAGAAAGCGTAGTTAGCCGCCTGGGCACCTGCATTTGTTATTGCATTAAAAAGGGTACTTTTTCCAACATTCGGAAGGCCCACAATACCAAGTTTCATATATTATACATCCTTTGCTGAATTTCGATTTAATATTATACACTATTGCAGAAATTTTTTCAATATGTTAAAATTATTTTGAATTTAGGAGGTGGATTTATGGATATTTTTTCCCGTACCGAAAGGCTTATCGGAAAAGATGCTTTAGATAAACTCAAAAATTCCAACATAATAGTTTTCGGGCTTGGCGGAGTTGGCTCCTACACGGTGGAAGCTCTTGCCCGTGCAGGTGTGGGGCACATAACGGTTGTTGACAAAGACTGTGTTGATATTACCAACATAAACCGTCAGCTCTACGCGTTACATTCAACCGTAGGCAAACCGAAGGCGGAAATTGCAAAGTCACGAATACTCGACATAAACCCCGAATGTGAAGTAAATGCAATTCAAAAAATGTATTTGCCTGAAAATGAGGCGGAGTTTAATTTAGATACCTTTGATTACATTATTGACGCCATTGACTGCGTTACGGCAAAAATAAGCCTTGCAGAATCCGCTCAGAAATACAATATTCCGATTATTGCATCAATGGGAACGGGCAACAAGCTTGACCCCACTCAGTTCAAAATCGCAGACATATACAAAACCAGCGTTTGCCCTCTCTGCAAAGTAATGAGGTCTCAGCTTAAAAAGCGTGGGGTAAAAAAGCTGAAAGTACTTTATTCCGAAGAAGCGCCCCGAAAAGACGGTGAAAGAACGCCTGCAAGCATTTCCTTCGTTCCGCCAGTTGCAGGGCTTATTATTGCAGGCGAGGTCATTAAAGATATTTCAGTAAAAAAGCGGTGAACCCACCGCTTTTATTTATGCTTTAGTTTTATCTTTCGGTTTATACAAAAACCGCAATATAATAAATACGGCGATCAGTAAAATACCGAATATTATTCCTGCTGTGGCTTTGGGTGAAAAACTGTCAACAAGGGGTTTCAGCATTTGGTAGCCGATTAAGGTTTTATCCGTCTGTGAGCTTTCAAATTTACCCTGCAATACTTTGATTACAACGCCGAAAGCGAGTGAAGCTGTTCCGAAATGTAAGAGTAAATCGAAAATCCAGCCTAAATTGCAAATAATCAGCAATATAGCCGATATAACTGCAATGGCAACGAAAAGATTTGCCGTGCTTTTTGAAAGCAGTACAATTATTAAATCGGAAGAAATGCCTGAAGTATTTTCTACTGTGGTTATTATAAACGAACGCACATAAATTCTTACTGCTTCCTCAGGCGTTTTTACATTTTCATAAATTTTGGCGTTGTCAACAACAACGGTTTCTTCCTTTAAGCGTTCCTTTGCCTCTTTTACATCGCTGTTAAGGTAATAATCAACGCAATCCATCATAGTTGTTTTAACTATTGAATTGACGGCGTCAGAGGAAATCAGTTCTTTAATAGACATACTTACGGTACTGCCGAAAATAGAGCTGAGAAGGTCTGAATAATTCTTAACAACAGAGGGCATAGCCTCAGTTACAGCTTTGTAAATATAATCACAGGCACGGTAAGTTTTACCGCCCGTTGTGAATTTAACCTCGTTTAAGTCGGTTTCGTTTACCATTGTTTCAAATTCACCGTCACCGAAGAAATGGCGAACGCCCGTTATTGCAACTGCACCGAGAGTTGAAAGTAAAAACACAACCGTCAAAACAACGGATACGGTTTTCAGTAAAATTTTTAAAATTAGGTTATTTTTTGTTTTTTCGCCCATAACAATCACCTATTAAAATTATACCCCGCCTGTAAGACGGGGTTTAGTTTTAAATTTAAAGACCTTAAATTATTCAGCCTTTTTTTCCTTTTTCTTTGAGAAAAGAATTTTGTCAACAGGGAAATAAAGGAAGAACTGAACAGCACCGCAAACTGCGCCTGAAATAGCAATGGCACTGCCGCCTAAGCCCTTAGCTGTTAAAACATTTACAATGTACGGCTGAAGCCATGCTGAAAATGCGATAAGAGCAATTGTAAATACTATGTAAATCGGTAATACGACTTTTGTGTTTGCTGCTGAATTGAAAGTCTTTTCTTTATTGATAAAGAAAGCAACTATCTGTGCAATAATGTTACTTGCAGTAAGTGCAATGAAAAGTCCTAAACCTGTTGTAGCCATACCTGCTTTTGCAGCTGCCTCTGAAGAATAAATCAAAAACTCATAAGGTCTTTGAAGGAACTCTTCACTCATCGGAAGCTTAAGAAGATACGGTAAAAATGTCTGGATAACAAATGCACCCAGTGAAACTACGATAAATTTTACAAACTGCCAAAGAGTTTCAATACCCTTACCCTTTGAAGCAGCAGCGCTGTCAATGTCTTTTAAACCTTTTGCCATAAGAAAAAACTCCTTTTCATAAATATATATGCAAGTTCATTTTAACATATTCTTTTATTTAAGTCAACAAAAAACCGCATAAACTGCGGTTTTTTGTTATGTATTATCTGTGGTATCTTAATTGGCAGACACTGTCGCCCTTGGCAATTGCTGAGGGAAGGTCAAGCTTACAGCCGTAGGCCTCGCCTATCCCCTGGTCGCCGCACATAGCAATGTCGCAAAGCAGAGCGATTTGCTCATCAGTACAGCCCATTTTCTGCCAGCCCTTTACCAGCGGACAGTAGTGGAAATCAATATCAAGATGGTCATCGTCACAGCGTTTTA
>JAFLUN010000086.1 GCA_022508785.1 Oscillospiraceae bacterium | reverse complement strand
AACTGTCTGATAATCAATCACAGTCGCACCGGCGACACCGTATTCGCACCAAAAGCCATAAAACAACAACTCTTTGTGCACGGTATCGTTCCTTTCTTAATATTTTTTATACGAACTCTTCCTTATATTTTCATCATAAGCGAAGCGTCGTCAAAAATCTTTGCAAAGCCGTAAATTTGTGTAATAGCCGCTCTTTCAAGCTGGCGGTCAATAAGCTTGTCAAAGTCTGTTACAATTCCGCCTGCAGTCACCATTTCAAGTGTATAGTTTTTGTCAAAGGCAAGAATGCCGTTTTCAATCTCTTTGGTTGTGATAAGATTTGCGCCGAGGGGAGTTACCGTTTTGCCGGTTGCGTGGAAATTAAGTCCTGCGGCGGCATCACGCATCTCAGGAAGACACATAATCTTTGCGGCAATGTCAGGTGAAGTAATAATTGTATTCATTGTGTACGGATGAAGCGAACTCCAAAGAGAAACCAAATCTGCATAAGAAACCGAGCCTTTGTTTTGGCAGGGAACTTCTTTTACCTCGTTGCTGTTGCCGTCGCCCTCGGCAATTGTAATTAAAGCGTCAAGCATCTGAATACGGGCAAGATAAGCGCCGATTCCGCGAAGAGCGACTGAGAAAAGGTCAAGACGCTGGAACTTGAGTGCCTCGTAAGATGCAACGAGCATTTTGCCTCTTTTGTGAAGAGTTACAAGATTTTCCTTTGTCTTAATTTCCGTTTTTGGAATTTCTCCGCCCTCGGCAATAAAGTTTCCTTTTTCGTCATCAAATTCCTCAGGAACAGAGGTAATGGTTCTGTAATCAAGACCGTTAATGTCAGTGCGAGCCGCAATAATCGAATCAACCGTGCAGCTTTCCTCAATACCCTGTCTTACGGCTCTGCTTACGTATTCAGGGAAAAGCGCCGCAGAATCGGAAGTCTGGAAGAACTTTTCAAGGGGAGAAGAGTTTTTGCCTTTAATTTTAATGTCAAAGCGTTTAAGCTGACGCTCAAAAGCGTCAAGTCCTTCAAGGGCAGTACCCTTGTAATTTTCAGACGGGTCAATACGTTCAAGCTCGGCGTTTATGCCGAGAGACGAGCGGTAAAGACCCTTATCAAGTTTAATTGTTTCAAATGTAGCCATATTTTTTACCTCCTAAAATTTAAACTGACTGTTCCAGTCTGTTGTGTTAGCTGAATTTTCTGCAAACTGTGATTTCACGGGAAACAGCTTTGCGGTTTTTCTTTCAAATGCCGAAACCAGCTCTGAAAGGGCAGGGGCGTTGCAAAGGTTTATAATGCTTTCGGCAGTGCTTGATGAAAGCTCAGGCAGAATAAGGGAAAAGCCCTTGAGCGCTCGCTGTTTCATCTCGTTTCTGTACTGCGCGGCAAAGCCTAAATCCTTTTCGTTTCTCGCCTTTTCTATGTGAGAACGTGTATTCTGCCTGTCCTTCGCCGTCTTTGTAACGCCTGCATTTCGCTGAGCGGGAACCGCCACGAAGGACCACTCGTAAGCGTCGGTCACTCCGTTTAAGCGCTTAAAGCAGAGGGTGTCGCCGTAAAATTCACCTGCGCGGTGACTGCAAACGCTCTCACCGCAGACCGAGCAGACCTTTTCGGAAAAATTGCAGGAAACGCTGACTTCCCTTTTAATTCCGCTTTCAATATCCTTTATTAAGTCCTCGTTTTTAGCGCTCTTAACCGTGTAGCACCAGGCCTTTAAGTATTTGTAAGCTTCGCCGTATTCGGTCTTTCTCGTGCTGTCGCAGATAAGCTCAGTTTTGTATGTTCTGCACATCTGGTCTTGCGAGCGGTTGCTGTGATTTAAAATTCCCGTTTTGCCCACAAAAAGCTTTTCCAGGGACTTTAGCGCTTCGTCTGAAAAGACCTCAAAATCACGGTCAATTTCATTGTCGCAAAGAATTACGGAAAAAGTAAAAATTTCATCTTCCGTAAGCTTTTTAAGGCTTTGGCGGTTAATAAGCTCTAAATCTTCAGCAGAAATTTTTCCGCAAAGTGTGTTAGCCTCAAAATTTTTTATCATTATTTCACCTCACTTCAATTTCCTGTATTAGTTTTTTCCAGCGCCTTCGCCTGAGCGTTATAGAGCCTTGCTCTCGCTTCGTCAAGGGAATCTTTAAGAGTAATGTCGTCCCAATGCACCGCAACTCCGTCGCTGTTGCCCACCGTGCGCAGAAACATATCGCAGATTTTCTCAATAACGGGAGTTAAAACTCTGCGGTAGCTCCAAAGCTCCGTTGTGAGAGCGTCCGTCTGCAAAGCGCTCATACGCTCCGTAGTTGACCAGGAAAGACCCAGCATAAACGGCGGCAAAGACAGCTTTGCAAGTATCTGCTCAAGAATTTGGCGGACAGGTACCTCACTGTCAAGAATTTGATTGTCCGCGCCGATTACTCGAACGTTTACGTCGCCCACCGCAACGAAATCACGCACCTCACGGCTGTTTATGGCGTTTGACCACTCCGTTGCAATTTGCTCGGCACGCTCTTTGGCAAAGCTTCTGTCTACTATGTCGTTACCGGGGTTGTAAGTAACCGCAAAGCGAAGATTTCCCATTCGCTCAAAATTTTTGCCGATAGACGAGTAAATTTTCATAAGGATTTCGCTCATAAAGGGAAGCCCTTTAAGTATTGAATTGCCGTAAATTTCGCCTGCGTCTGGGTTTAACGCCGTGTAGAAAACCAAATCCTGAAATTTAACGGGCTCCCCCGAAAAAGAATCCGGCAGGCAAACTAAAATGCGGTTAAAATCCTCTTCGCTTCGCTTTAAAGTAAGACGGGTCACGGGAACGTTGTAAAGGGAATGAATACCGCCGTTTTCATTTAAAATTATTTCGCCTGCAGCGGTGCCGTAGGTCAAAAGCTCCGTAAAATAAGTGTCCATAAAAAGACCTAAGCCGCACCGCCCTGCATCTATGGGGATTTTACGCTGAAAATCGTCCAGCAGCTTTTGATACTTTGCGTTATTAGCTTCAACAGTAAATCCGCCCGTGAGCCGAACGGTTTTGTTGACGGCGGCGTCAATAACGGGCACGCTGTCCCGTAGACTTTTGTAAAGAGCAGGGCAAACGGCTTTTTCGGGGAATGATAAAAAACTGTTTGAAGGTGCGGCAGTCTGAGCCGCCTTAGCAGGAGAGCCCCGTTTGATAATTTTGTCAAATATGCTCAAAATTTTCTCCTTTCTGTTCTCGGAGCAGACAGGGCAAAAAATCCGCTGTCAAAGGTTTTGTGTGTTGTTACAAAATAGCGAATATCGTCCATTGCGTGGTCGTTTTCTTTCTTCGGTGCATCTTTTCCTGCGCTCTCGTCCCAACGGTAAAGGGAAAATTCACGGATTGCATCAATACAGGAAGAGTGAATTTTGATTTTTCCGCTCTTTAAGGCTTCCGACACTTTACGAATGCCGTAAGCTACGTCGTTTTTGGCGGGTATCACCTTAAATTTGCCTCCGCGGCGAATACACTCAATAAAAGACGCTGCCGATGGGTCAACTATTACGGCGGTGATTTTTCTGCCGTATGCCAAAGCCACAAGTCTTTCGTAATATTCAGAATCAGTCATTTGAAAGCCTTTAGATTTCGAATCGTGGTAAAATTCAGATATTCTGTACCAAACTCCGCCTTTTTCGCCCCAAAGTCCTAAGGAAAAGGGATTTACCGTGCCGTAGTCGCAGGAAATGTAATACTGAGAAAAGCCGTCAATAGCTTCAGTGTATGTGTGAACGCCCTCTTTGAAAAAGGGGTAAACAAGACCGTCTGCGCAGACCCATTTGCCTTCCACAAACCGCTCGTAAAACGCTCCCGAATAAAGTCTGCGGTAGCGCTCTCGGATTTCATCGGTTAAAGACGGGTTGTCGTTCATCGTGAAATGAAGATAAAGACAGTTTTTATCACTACACTTTTGAATCCACTCCTTGTAAAACCAGTGGTGCGGATTTTCAGGGTTGCAGTTAAACCAAAGCTTTGAGCCGTCAACGGAACAACGGGCTATTGCCTGCTGGGTAAAGGACTTGGGCATAAGCGCCACCTCGTCAAGCATAACGCCGGAAAGAGTAATGCCTTGAATAAGTGCCGACGAGCTTTCGTCCTTGCCGCCGAAAAGGTAAAATCTGTTTGTCCTGTTGCCAAAGCTTATGTAAACTATATTTGCGCTCAGCTTTTCCGTCACCGAAAAGCCCATATCAACAAGCACAGGGATTATAGGTGTAATAACGTTTCGCCGAAGAGAAGTCACCGTCTTGCCGCATATGGCAAAATCCGAATCCGAAAATCTGTAAAACGCCCAAAGCACGAAGGAGAGCGTCATACAAAGGGTTTTACCACTTCGCACGGCGCCGTCACAGATTATGCCGATTTTGTCCTTGTGCGCACTTTCCTCAAACCACCAATTAAGCACCTGCATTTGCTTGGGCGAAAAAGATGTAAATTCTCTATTCATTACTTTCCGCCTGCCTTGCGCTGTCCCGAAGAGCCTCGTAAATAGATGTAACTCCCGATTTTTCTTTGACGGATTCAATTTCCGCAAGCT
>JAFLUN010000085.1 GCA_022508785.1 Oscillospiraceae bacterium | reverse complement strand
TTGTTATTTCCGACATTCATTCAAATTATGCCGCTTTTGAATCTGCCTTTAATACTATTAAAAAAATAAATCCTGACGGTATTATTTTTCTCGGCGATTATGTGACGGATTTTCCGTATCCGCAAAGGACTATGGAGATTTTATATAAAAGCAAATCTGCATATAACTGCTGGTTCATAAGAGGGAACAGGGAAGATTACTTATTGCAACACCGTAAAAATTCAAATGACGGTTGGTGTCACAGTTCAAGTGTCGGTTCGTTTCTTTACACATACGAAAATTTAACCGAGGATGATCTTGTTTTTTTTAGCAATATGCCGATTTGCCAAGATATTAAAATAGACGGAGCTTCGATTATAACCGCATGACACGGTTCGCCTGAAAGCACAACGGAAAATATGTTGCTTAATTCATCAGCCTATATCGAATATGCTAAAAATATCAATGGCAATATCTTGTTGTGCGGTCACACGCATCATAAAAAAATTGTTCCTGTGGAAGATAAACAAATTATTTTTTGTCCAAGTCTTGGATTGCCGCAAGACGGTGAAGAGTACGGGCATACTTGGATCACTCTTTTAACTTCAACGGAAAACACTTGGAAAACAGAATTTGTTGATATAAAATATGATGTAGACGCTTTAATTGATGATTACAGAAAAAGCGATTTAACAAAATACGCACCGATATTTTCAGAATGTATAATAAAAAGCCTACAATTACACGGTGACCTTGCATACGAATGTGTTGTTTTAGCTTGGGATTATGCAAAAAAAGATAATTTTACTGGCGGAAAAATTTTACCTGAAAAATATTGGATAAAAGCGGCTAAGGCTCTAAAAATCATATAAAAATATAGGAGAAACTATGTACAAATTATTAAAACAAGAGGGAACAGCAAGAAGAGGCGAATTTGAAACCGTTCACGGAACGGTGCAAACCCCTGCCTTTATGAACGTTGCAACTCAAGCCGCAATTAAAGGCGGCGTTTCGGCACTTGATTTAAAGGAAAATCTCAAAACGCAGGTAATGCTTTGTAATACATATCATTTGCATTTGCGCCCCACAGACAAGCGTGTTAAAGAGCTTGGAGGTCTTCATAAAATGACAGGCTGGAACGGTCCTATTTTGACTGACAGCGGCGGATTTCAGGTGTTCTCTTTGGCATCTCTTCGAAAAATAAAAGAGGAGGGCGTACATTTCCAATCGCACATTGACGGTCACCATATTTTCATGGGACCTGAGGAAAGTATGCAGATTCAGTCAAATCTCGGTTCAACTATTGCAATGGCATTTGACGAATGTGTTGAAAATCCTGCGCCTTATATCTACGCGAAAAAATCATGCGAGCGAACAACCCGCTGGCTTATTCGCTGTAAAAATGAAATGATGCGGCTCAATTCTCTTCCCGACACAATAAATAAAAATCAGCTTTTATTCGGCATAAACCAAGGTTGCACTTATGACGATTTGCGAATAAAACATATGAAGGATATTGCAGAGTTGGATTTAGACGGTTATGCGATAGGCGGTCTTGCCGTTGGTGAGCCTAAGGAAGAAATGTACAGAATAATCTCTGCCGTTGAACCGTTTATGCCCAAAAACAAGCCCCGTTATCTTATGGGTGTAGGAACTCCGGGAAACATTCTTGAAGGTGTCAGAAGAGGAATTGACCTTTTTGACTGTGTAATGCCCTCAAGAAACGCCCGTCACGGTCATTTATTCACAGACAACGGAATAATAAATATGAATAATAAAAAATACGAAAATGACTTGTCACCGATTGACCCGGAATGTGATTGCCCCGTGTGCAAAAACTTCTCCCGTGCATATATTCATCACTTGATTAAAGCCAAAGAAATGCTTGCCGCAAGGCTGTGCGTAATGCATAATCTGTATTTCTACAATTCCCTTATGGAAAAGATAAGAAACGCGCTTGATGAGGGAACGTTTGAAGATTTTTATCAAAAATATGTAGATAGGCTCGATACGAGAATATAAATTTCAAAAAACTGTTGCAAAAGACTTAGTCTTTTTGTATAATATAGGTGAAATTTTTCTTACGGAGGAAAACAATGAATATTTTTATGACATTAGCTGCAGCAGGTTCGGGCGGCGCAGGCGGTTCAACAGGTATGATTATAATGATGGTTGCTCTTTTCGGTGCAATGTATTTCTTCACAATCAGACCGCAGAAAAAGCAGCAAAAAAGAGAGCAGGAGCTTCGTGATAATACCCAGGTTGGTGATGAAATCACAACAATAGGCGGTATTTGCGGCAAGGTTGTTGCCATTAAAGACGATACTGTTACAATCGAAACAGGCTCTGACAGAACAAAAATCAAGTTCAAGAAATTCGCTATCGGCACAAATATCACTGCTAATGAGAAAATGGCGGCTGAGCGTGAAGCCGCAAAGGCTACTGCACAGTCTAAAAAAGAAAAGAAAACAAAAGACAGTGTTGACGACAGACCGAAAGACGAATAATATCTGTAATATTTATAATTTTTCCCTCATATTCTTTTGTAGAATGTGAGGGATTTTTTTATGCGAAAAAACAAAAGCAGTAATGCTAACATTAAAGCAAACTCAAGTCTTACAAAGAATGTTATCGGAATAACCTTATCCGCAGGAATATCTATAATAATTCTTGTTTTACTTACAGTATTAGTGTCTTTGTTTCTCTTAAAATCTGAAACTGTTTCGGAAAGCTACATAATGTATTTTTATTTTTGCTCTGCTGTAGCATCTTTTATTGGCGGATTTATATCCTCAAAAAGAACTACTTTTAAGGGCATATTTTCAGGTTTAATTGCATCTGTAGTCTATAATTTTTTGCTTACAATAATTCTTCTTTTTGTATCCATTGGACAAATAAGAGCCGATACAGGCATTCTTTATCTGCTTTCAACAGTATTCTTTATTTTGGGCGGAATAGTCTCAGCAAATACGAAAAGAAGAAAATAAATACAGTAAAGGTGGAAGTTTATGAACAAGGTTATAAGTTTAAAAGGATTAAGATTTAAAAGCAGAAGAAGCATTGTTTCAAAGCCAAAAAGGAATGTTGATGTAAAGCCGGATGTGAGCACAGGCAACATATACCGAATTGCCGTGTCTTTTGCATGCATCTTTTCGGTTTTACTCGGAGCCCTTTTTTATTCAAAAATGTCGTCAACAGAGCTTGAACAGTTCTTTATAAATACAATACAAGAAATACGAATCGCAAATATTGTAAATTCTTTTAAGTATCTTTGCAGTTTGGAGTTAATTTTTATTGTAACTTGTTTTATTCTTGGGACAAACCTATTCGGAAATATTCTGATTTCCGCCGTGCCGGTTATTAAAACATTTTTGGCAGGATTTATAGGTGCTTTAATGTACAATAAATATGAGCTTAACGGAGTTCTTTTTTCTCTTATATTTTTTGTACCGTATTTTTCGGTAACAAGTTCAGCATTGATTGCTTTAACAAAAGAAGGCTTTACTATGAGCAGAAATCTCACACACTGTATTTTACAAAGAAAAACAACCAAAGACGGAGACCTTCAGTTGTTTTTAATAAGATTTCTGTTAATTATGTTGTTTGATTTACTGTTTGCACTGTTAAACGCTTTATTGCTGTCGTCCTTCGGCGCAAAAATCAGTCTTCAGTAGACTTTAATTTAACATTTGCAAGTGGATTTGATTCCGAAGCCTTTTTTAACTGCTCGTCAACAATATGAGTATAAATCTCAGTCGTACCTAAGTTTTCGTGACCGAGAATGTCTTTAAGCACAAGCACGTCAACATTTCCGTGCTGGTACATAAGCGTTGCGGCGGTATGGCGCAGTTTATGGGCGGAATATCCTTCTAAACCGGCGTGGTCCAGTGCAGTATAAACAATATGCTGAACAGTTTTAGGACTGATTCTTTTAAGTCTGCTGCTTATAAATAATGCGTTTTTATCAGAAAACGGTATTCCGTCTTTTGGACGAACCGCCATATAATTCTTATATGCGCCCATACAAGCGTTATTTAAGTAAACAGTTCGCTCTTTGTTGCCTTTACCCGTAACTCTCATAGTGCCGTCATCACGAATATCGTTATAATTTAAGGCTACAAGCTCAGATAAACGCAAACCGCAATTTAAAAAGAAAACTAAAATACAGTAATCTCTTTCTTTATATTTTCCGTCAATTGAATTTAACAGATTTAAGCTTTGCTCTAAGGTTAAATACTTGGGCAGAGCTTTTTTTAATTTAGGCGAATCAAGGACTTGCATAGGGTTCTCTTCAAGAATCTGTTTTTGCATGGAAATATACTTGAAAAATGCTCTTATACTTGACACCTTTCTTGCTCTGGACGCCTCTTTATTACCACGCTCATTTTTGCAGTATGAAAGAAAAGCGTAGGCATCGTTAAGAGAAACGTCTTTTATGAACTTTTCGTCAATATCGTTTATTGCAATGTCATCAAAATCAGTAGAAGAGGGGACAAGTCCCTTATAAAGCTTCAAGAACTTAAAAAAAAGAGTTAAATCAGAAGCATATTCGCTGATGGTAAGGCTCGATTTGTTTTTTATAACATCAAGATAAACCAAAAAGTCTTTAACAAGATAAGGCAAGCTCGGATCATTATATGAAATATTCATAATTCCTCCGTGAAACAGTTTCACAAAATATTTTGTATAATTATATAAGTCAATTATAATCTTTTTCTTCAAAAATAGCAAGAAAGAATATTGAAACAAAATTAAGATTTATTATTAAATCTCGA
>JAFLUN010000084.1 GCA_022508785.1 Oscillospiraceae bacterium | reverse complement strand
GCAACTCTTTGCTCACGCTTGCGCTCAATGTAAATTTCCGCAAGAACAAACCCTACGACCGCCAAAACCGCAAAGAAAACCCGCAATGGCGTAACCGTTGATGTGAGAGGTATTCGGTTGTCGTTTGCCGCAAACGAATAAAACGATAGCGAACAAAGCAAAACGAGAGTTAAGAAAATTTTTCTCATAAATTAGTCCTTTGATTTAATATTGATACCCAGTTCGTCAAGCTGAATTGTGTCAATGAATGACGGCGCGCCGCTCATAAGCTCGCTGGCATTCTGAACCTTCGGGAATGCGGTAACGTCACGAAGGGAATCTGCACCGCAAATGAGCATTGCAAGTCTGTCAAGACCTATGCCCATTCCCCCGTGAGGCGGAGAGGCGTATTTGTAAGCCTCAACAAGGAAGCCGAATTTTGCGTCGATTTCTTCCTTTTCCATACCGAGAAGCGAGAACATTTTGTTCTGAAGCTCGCAGTCCGTAATTCTTATTGAGCCTGAGGAAAGCTCTGTTCCGTTAAGAACCAAGTCAAAGGCTTTTGCTCTGACCTTCGCCTTGTCAGTATCAAGATAAGGAATACATTCGTCAAGAGGCATTGTGAACGGGTGGTGCATTGCAAGCCACTCGCCGCTTTCTTCGTCATATTCAAAGAACGGCATTTCAGTAATCCAAAGGAAATTCCATTTGCCCTCGGGAATAATATTAAGCTCTTTTGCAACTGTTAAACGCAAAGCGCCCATAATTGAAAGGGCAAGCGAGGTTTTGTCGCTGATAATGAATACACAGTCGCCCTTTTCTACGCCTAAATCCGTTATGAGAGCCTGCAATTCTCCGTCTTTCAAAAACTTTGCAAAGGAGCAGCTTGGCTCGACCTCTGCCCAGCGGATATACGCAAGACCCTTTGCGCCGATACCCTTTGCCTGTTCCGTAAGCTTGTCAATTTTCTTTCTTGTATAAACGTTTGCGGCATTCTTTGCAACGATAGCCTTAACTGAGCCGCCGTTTTCAATCGCATTCTTAAATACAACGAAATCGGTTTTGTCCGCCCACTCGGAAATGTCCTCTATGAGCATTTCAAAACGGGTGTCGGGCTTGTCCGAACCGTATTTGTTCATAGCGTCTGCAAACGTAAGTCTGGGAAGGGGAGCGGTAATGTCAACGTCAAGAGTTTCTTTCATAAGCTTTCTGACAAAACCCTCTGCCATATCCATAATATCGTCAGTTTCAACGAAGCTCATTTCAAGGTCGATTTGAGTAAACTCAGGCTGACGGTCTGCTCGAAGGTCCTCGTCCCTGAAGCAGCGCGCAAGCTGAATGTAACGGTCAAAGCCCGAAACCATTAAAAGCTGCTTGTAAATCTGCGGACTTTGGGGAAGGGCATAAAACTTTCCGTTGTGGATTCTGCTGGGAACAACGTAGTCACGGGCGCCCTCGGGCGTTGACTTAATCATCATGGGCGTTTCGATTTCAATAAAATCGTTTGCATAAAAATATTCTCTTGCTATCTGCGCGATTTTGTGGCGCATAAGAATATTTTTCGTAAGTCTTTCATTACGAAGATTTAAATAGCGGTATTTAAGCGTTAGCTCGTCGCCCACTTCGTCAGCCTTTTCAATTTCAAAGGGGGGAGTTTCGCTGACGCTGAGTATTCTAAGGTCCGTTACGTCAATTTCAATATCGCCTGTGGGGATTTCCTTATTTTTTGACGAGCGTTCACGGACAACGCCCTTTGCCATAAGCACATATTCACTGCGAACGGAAAACGCTTTGTCAAAAACTGCCTTGTCCGTATTTTCGCCGAAAGCCAGCTGAACAATACCCGTTCTGTCGCGAAGGTCAATGAAAATAAGCGAACCTAAATCCCGTCTTCGTTTTGCAAAGCCGCAAACCGTAACCTCACGGCCCACGTCTGCCAAAGTGAATACACCGCAATAATCCGTTCTTTTAAGACCTGTCATTTTGTCCATTATTCATTACCTCCCATCATAGCGGAAAGAGTTTCTGCATCAAGCTCAAGTCCTAAGGTTTCAAAGCCCTGCATAGCATCCTTTATTACCACTGACTGAAAATTTTCTGCAAATTCATCTAATTTCATTTCGTGCTCTTTGCCGTCTGCCATATTTTTAAGCTTAATATTTCCCGTTTCAAGCTCAGTATCCCCTAAAACAAGAACGTAAGCGGCGCCGATTTTATTGGCATATTTCATTTGCGCCTTAAAGCCTCTGCCCACTGTGTCAAACTGAACGCAAAGTCCCTCTTCACGAAGCTCTTTTGTAAGCGCCGCCGCCCTAAGACTTGCCTGCTCGCCCATTGAAGCTATATAAAGGTCTGTTTTCTTTGGCTCAGGGAATTGGGAATTTTTCTTATCCATAAGCAAAAGCAGTCTTTCAATACCAAGGCCGAATCCGCAGGCAGGAAGGGGATTTCCGCCCATTTCAGCTATCAGCCCGTCGTATCTTCCGCCGCCGCAAACAGTACCCTGCGCGCCTATCTCGGTTGACACGAACTCAAAAACCGTTCTTGTGTAATAGTCAAGCCCGCGAACGATTTGCGGATTGACAGTATATTTAATATCCATTGCGTCAAGGTATTTTTTAACGCCGTCAAAGTGATTTTTGCAGTCGTCACATAAAAATTCCAAAACCGTAGGCGCATTCTTTGCGATTTCGGAGCAAACGGGGCTCTTGCAGTCAAGGATTCGCATAGGGTTGCGCCCCAATCTGCCGTGGCAGGTTTCGCAAAGGTCGTTTTCATATTTGGAGAAATACTCTTGAAGAGCTTTGTGATATTCTTTTCTGCACTCAGGACAGCCTATGGAATTTATTTCTAAATTAAGACCGTCAATGCCGAGGTAGTTGAATATTTCATTTGCAAGTGAAATTGCTTCTGCATCTGCGGAAGGCTCCCCTGCGCCAAAGCATTCAATTCCGAACTGATGAAACTCACGAAGTCTGCCTGCCTGGGGTTTTTCGTAACGGTAGCAGGAAGTCAGATAATAAATTTTCTGGGGCAGAGCCTCGTTAAAAAGCCCGTGCTCAAGAAACGCTCTTACAGCCCCTGCCGTTCCCTCGGGGCGAAGAGTGATTGAACGCTCGCCCTTATCAAGAAAGGTGTACATTTCCTTTTGAACAACGTCCGTCGTTTCGCCAACGCCGCGCTGAAAAAGCTCCGTGTGCTCAAAAACGGGAGTTCGCATTTCACGAAAGCCGAAATTTTCAGCCGTTTCACGCATTGCGCTTTCAACGTATTGAATTTTATAACTGTCACTAGGCAAAGTGTCCTGTGTGCCTTTAATTGCGTTTGTAATAAGTGCCATTTCGCTCTCCTGTATCTGTTAATATATCTGTAATAATAGGCGAGCCTCCCGAAAAAGGGAGGCAAAATTTTAGGTAATCATCGGTTACTTAATTCTTTGGATTTATAATGTCTCTCCAATCAAGGTCGCCACGGTCAAGGGCGTGTATGAGCGCCTCTGCGGTGGCAATGTTTGTTGCAACGGGGATATTATGAACGTCACAAAGCCTGAGCAAAGTATTATCCTTCGGCTCGTGGGGCTTCGGTGAAATAGGATCTCGAAACATTAAAAGCAAGTCGATTTCATTGCAGGCAATTCGGGAGCTTATTTGTTGGTCGCCGCCCTGGGGGCCGCTTAAAAACTGCACAATTTTAAGCCCGGTTGCTTCCGAAACGATCTTACCCGTTGTGCCTGTTGCACAAAGGTTATGCCGAGAAAGAATTCCGCAATAAGCAATGCAAAACTGTGTCATCAATTCTTTTTTTGAGTCATGTGCCATAAGTGCAATATTCATAATCCAGCCCTCACTTTGTTATGTTTTATATAATAAAATAATTTATACAATATAATATCAAATAATCTAAACTATTTCAATAGTTTCAGAAATAAAGTTTTACATCTTTTCCTAAAATTCTTTCGGCAATCTGCAAAAATGCTTTATTTGCACGAATTGACAGCAAATTGCCGTCATTTTCCCACACATCCGCCAGCGATTTATCCGTTGGAATAACGCCCAAAAGCCTTAAATACGTTCTGTCAACGGCGTCGTCAAGATTTCTCTGCCTGCCGTTTTTCATTTGTCTGAAATCAGCTTTGTTAAGCACAAGCCGCATTTTATTATCATCTATACCGTCGTTTATGAGCTTTTCACCCGTAACGTACGCCGCACGCAGGCTTATGTCGTCAGGCGTTGCAATAACGATAATTTCGTCCGAATTTTTTGCGTAGATTTCGGTGATTTCATTAAACCCTGCAGGCGAATCAATAAAAATATAATCGTACTTTTCACTGAAACTCTCAATAAGGCGTTTAAAATCCTCTTCGCAAAAATTTTCCGAAAGCGAGAGCGGAGCGGCAAGCAAATGCAGTTTAGCGTATACAACAATAAGTGCTTTTTCTTTGGCGCAGCGGTCAAAAATTACGTCTGACCAGTCAAAAACAACCTGACTTCCAAGACCCAAAAGAATATCAAGGGAGCGAAAGGCAATGTCGCCGTCAATCAAAAGAACTTTTTTATTTTTTGATAGGGCTTTGCCGATATTCGCACAGAACGTTGATTTTCCAACTCCGCCTTTGCCTGAAAGAACGGTAATTACCTTAGCCAAACAAAACACCTCTCGTGAGCTAATATTGTGTATTTTATCATAAAAAATATTATCGGAAAAGTAGTTTTTTAAAAAATTACAAATAAAAACAGTTTTCGATTAAAACCTGTTTCTTCTTCTATCCTCTTTTCGCTAAAATAATAAACTTCGGACAAGTATAATAATCCATATACCAAATTTTTCGGCGGAGGTGAGAAAATGGAAGACCGAAAAATAGAATTTG
>JAFLUN010000083.1 GCA_022508785.1 Oscillospiraceae bacterium | reverse complement strand
ACGAATGCTTTTGCATTCACTACCCGGTGGCAGTTTTTAATAATATAGCATAAAAATTATGTAAATTCAAGCTCATATACCAAAATCTCTGGGATAACACGTCTCAGAGGATTTTGTTTTTTTATATTATATTAAAAGTGTAATTAAATAATATATTCTTTATACTTATCGGCGATTGAAACAGGCATCACGGCGTCGATTTCCGTTCCGTTTTCGGTATATTCTTCTTTAAATATCTTACCGTTATTTCTGATTTCATTTAATACGCCGCCTTTTGAAAAGGGGATAAGCATTTTAAGGCGTGCGGTTTTTTCCTGCAAACAGTCTGCAACGGCAGAAAGAAGCATATCAAGGTTCACTCCGTGCAATGCGCTTATCATCACCGTTTTTCCAAAGGGAATAAGGTTATAAATGTCGCCCGCTTTGTCGCACTTGTTTAAAACGGTAATAATATTGTCACCGTTTTGCCCAAGGTCTTTGAGTATTTCAGACGTTATTTCTGCGTGCTCTGAACAGTGAGGGTCGGAAGCGTCGCAAACATTAAGAATAACATCGGCGAGGGCGGCTTCCTGAAGCGTTGATTTAAATGCGCTTACAAGATCGTGGGGAAGGCGGCTTACAAAGCCTACCGTGTCAATAAGCATTACTGCCCGTCCGTCAGGCAGTGTTAGCTTTCGTGACGTGGGGTCAAGAGTTGCAAACAGCTTGTCCTCGGCTAAAACGCCTGCATTTGTAAGGGCGTTCATAAGAGTGGACTTGCCTGCGTTTGTGTAGCCGACAAGAGCTACTGTCGTTATTCGGTTTTTCTCCCGTCGAGTTCGCAGATAGCCTCTTCTGCGGTCTATTTCCCGAAGCTCAGCGGAAAGTGCGTTAATACGCCGCATAATATGACGGCGGTCACTTTCAAGCTTGCTTTCACCCGGGCCCCGTGTTCCGATTCCGCCGCCCAGCCTTGAAAGCTCCTTACCCTTTCCCGAAAGTCGGGGGAGAGCGTATTTTAACTGAGCAAGCTCAACCTGCAATTTGCCCTCACGGCTTCTTGCCCGCAGGGCAAAAATATCGAGTATTAACTGGGTTCGGTCAATAACCCTGACACCCGTTCTGTTTTCAATATTTCTTATTTGCGATGGGCTAAGTTCAGCATCGCAGATTATTACGTCAACGTTTTGATTACTGCAAAAAAGCTCTGCTTCGGCGAGCTTTCCCGCGCCGATATAAGTTGCGGAATTGGGCGCCTCTCTTTTTTGCAGAATTTCGCCTGCAACCTCTGCGCCTGCGCTCTCTGCCAGCAAAGAAAGCTCTGCAATTGAGCTTTCAGCATCAAATTCGCCGGTATCGACTGATATTAGTAATGCTTTTTCGGGACTGTTATTTATTTCGTAAAATTCCATTTTTACTCCTAAAAACACGGGCAGGATTTTCACCTGCCCGCTTTTTATCTTTTAAAATCTTTTGCTTAGAAGCCGCAACCACAACCGCAGTTATTGTCGTTATTGCAGTTGTTGCAGTTATTGCAACTGTTGCAGCTGCCACCGAAATTACCATCAGCAAGAAGAATAATGATGATAATGAGGATTAACAACGAGTTATTTCCAAAGAAATTTGACATTATGTTTCCTCCTTCCCAAAGGCAGTATGTTCGTAACCTTCAATACATCTTATGTTAAAGATGATTTTGTGTTACGGGAAAGGAGAAAGAAATTTATATTAAACTAACGAGAGCTTATATATTGTAGTTGAAATAAAGTGCTCGTTTGCATCGAAAACGTAATTCTTAAATGACGGCGTGTTGGACGCATTGGGGAAATACTGCGTTTCAAGGCAAAATCCCGTTCTGAAATCCATTGGCTTTCCCTGCTTGCCGATTTTTCCTTCAAGGAAATTGCCAACGTAAAGCTGAACGCCGGGAAGGTCTGTAAAGCAGTCTAACTTTACACCGTTAGGAGCGGTAGCAGAAGCAACCAGTCTTACCTTTCCGTCATATTTATTGAGTGCATAGTTGTGGTCGTAGCCGTTGCCTGCTTTTAACTGCTCGTCATCGGCGTTAATATCCCTGCCGATTGGCTTAGGTTCTCTAAAATCGAACGGCGTACCAGTTACATCACGGATTTCGCCTGAGGGAATAAGCTCACCGTTCATAGGTGTAAAGGCATCGGCGTCAATATAAAGGGTGTGGTCAAGAATATCCCCGCCGTCAAAACCCTTAAGGTTAAAATAAGCATGGTTTGTAATATTTAATGCTGTTTTTTTATCGGAAACGGCGTCATATTCGATTTTTATTTCATTGTCGTCTGTAAGGGTGTATTTCACCTTAGTAACGGTATTTCCGGGAAAGCCGTCTTTACCGTCGGGACTTAAATACGAAAACTCAACTGACGACGTATCCGTAACAACCGCATTCCAATTTGCCGTGGCAAAGTCTCCGTTGCTGTGAAGGCAAACGTCGCCGTGAGTGGTGGTAACGGGCACTTTTTTGCCGTCAACGGTAAGTCCCCCTGCGGAAATTCTGTTTGCAACAGGCCCTACAATAAGACCTTGATAATCGTGGCGGTTTAAAAAGCCGTCCATATCGTCAAAGCCCACCAACACATCAAGTTCTTCACCGTTTTTGTCTTTAATATATGCCGCCTGCAACGCCGCACCGAAGGTGATGCAGTTGATTTTCATTCCGTTCCTGTTTTCAATAAGAAAAGCATCTACTCTTTCGCCGTTTGCCGTTTCGCCGAACACTGATTTAGTAACGCTCATATAAAACACTCCTTATTTTCATCTACACAGACAAGTATATATTTTTATGGTCCGATTGTCAATTCTCTTAAATATTTTTCTCAAAACTCTTTTATTTAAAAGTCATCTATGATAAAATAAACACAAATATTTTATGCAAGTTGATTTTCGGGGGTGAGAATGTGTATTCGGCAGATGTTAAGCTTTATGCATCGGCTTTTTCTGTTCCTTCAAAAATAGCAGATGAAATGTTAGAACGCTGTTCGGGCGAGCAGCTTAAAGTTATACTTTGCATTTTGCGTAATCCTGAGATTGACGACGGGCAAATTGCCGAAAAAACAGGCCTTTCTTCGGAAACAGTGGCAGAGTGTGCAGATTATTGGATAGATGCAGGCATACTTGTTTCGGATAATAAAGATTTAGGTGCGTTCTCTTCCGAAAAAGATAATGAAGAGATGACGAAAACGGTTTCAGCGCCTAAGATTATGCCATTATTAAAGCCTTCGCAGGAAGAGATTGACATAGCTCTTGAAAAGAGCCGCTCTTTGCGCAATTTGTTTAACGAAGCACAGCAAATTCTGGGCAAAACCTACGGCTATACAACCCAATGTATGCTTTACAATATCGTTTATTATTTCGGACTTTCCCAGGACGTTGCAAATTTACTGCTCCATTTTGCCAAATATGCAGACACCTGTTCACAGAATGAAATTCTTAATATTGCAAGGAACTGGTCTGAAAACGGCATAACGGACTGTTCAGCCGCCAACGATTATATCAACAAAGCAACAAAGGGCAGAAAGCTTTTTTCAGAGCTTGCCGCTTTAACTGGCAATGCAGACACCTCGCCCACCTTTGCGCAGTATGAGTTCCTTTGCAAATGGATTTCATGGGGGTTTGATGCCGAAGCCGTTGCAAAAGCCCACAAAATAATGAAAGATGCCAAAGAAACGGGAACGCTCAATTACAGAAATTTTCAATATATGGACAAGAAGCTTAGGATTTGGCATGAGGCAGGGGTGCATACTGCTGAGGAAATTGAGGCTGCTCCAAACATTACCTTAGAGCCAAGGAAAAAGCCTAAGCCTAAAAAAGAAACGTCCTTTGACATTGAGCTTGTAAAAGAAAAATCAAGAGACAGAACGAGAGATATTGGAAATAAGAAAAACAAAAAACGAAAGAGGAGGGCATAACAGTGGCATATTCAAAGGAACTTTATGAAAAGGCGCTGACCCAAATCAAAAAGCGCCGTGCAGATGCGGAAAAGTTAGCCGAAGAACGCAAAGCAGAGCTTGAAGAGAAATGTCCCGATCTTAAATATATCAATAAAAAGTTGATGAATACCGGTAATCTTATTGTGAAAGCGTTAAGTGCCAAGTCCGGAGAAGAGGTAGTAGACATACTGCTGAAACTCCGAAAAGATAACATTGAGCTGAATAAAGAAAAAAAGGCAATTCTTACTGCTATGGGTTTGCCCGAGGATTATCTTGATGTTCATTACACCTGCGAAAAGTGCAGTGACACGGGCTTTTATGAGGAGCGTGACGAAATAAAAGGCGTTTCCTACGGAACAAAGCTTTGCTCTTGTCACATTGATATGCTTAAAAAGTTAGCGTCTGAGGAAATGTCAATGCAAACACCCCTTGAGCTTTCATCCTTTGACGATTTTGATTTGTCGTATTACAAAAACGATAAAGAAACTTTGGAGCAGATGAAATATATTTTTAAAACGTGCGTTTCATATTCCCAAAATTTTGACCTTGATTCCCCAAGCCTTCTGTTTTACGGAAGAACGGGGTTGGGCAAAACACATCTGTCCCTTTCAATAGCCAACGAAATAATTCACAAAGGCTTTAACGTTATTTACGGCTCGGTAAATAATTTCTTTGCAAAAATCGAGTATGAAAAATTCAATAAGGGCAATGATACTTATACTTTAGATTTACTTTGCAGTGCAGATTTGCTGATTTTGGACGATTTAGGTATGGAGTTTGCTACACCCTTTACCAACTCAGCCCTTTACACTGTGATAAATACAAGAATTTGCAGAAATTTGCCAACGATTATAAGCACTAACCTGTCTCCCGACGAACTTCGTGATAAATATCACGAAAGCATCGTTTCAAGAATTGTGGGCACCTTTGAAACCCTTGAGTTTTTGGGTAAAGACATAAGGCAAAGCAGTAATTAGGAGTGTTAAATTTGTTTGACGCAGAAAAAGTAAAAAACGAATGTGTAAATTGGATAAGAGATTTTTT
>JAFLUN010000082.1 GCA_022508785.1 Oscillospiraceae bacterium | reverse complement strand
ATTAAAAAAGGCAGGGTAAACCCGCCTTAAATTAAATAAATGCGTAAGGTTATATTTTGCTTAATGCCTGCTCAATGTCAGCAATAATGTCGTCAACGTTTTCAATGCCTACCGACAGTCTTATAAGGTCAGGCGTAACGCCGCATTCAATAAGCTCCTTGTCGGACAACTGCCTGTGAGTAGATGAAGCAGGGTGAAGAACGCAGGTTCTCGCATCTGCCACGTGGGTTACAATAGCCGCAAGCTTTAAGCTGTTCATAAATTCTTCAGCTTTGGCACGGCCTCCCTGAACGCCGAAGGAAATTACGCCGCAGGTGCCTTTGGGCATATATTTTTGAGCCAGCTCATAATCCTTGCTGGATTTAAGCCCGGGGTAATTTACCCATGTTATTTTTTCGTTATTTTCAAGGTACTCTGCAACCTTTTGCGCGTTTTCAACGTGCCTTTCAACTCTTACTGCAAGGCTTTCAAGCCCTAAATTCAAAAGGAAAGAGCTGAAGGGTGAGGGGGTTGAGCCGTAATCACGGAGAAGCTGAGCAACGATTTTAGTAATATACCCTGCTTTGCCGAAATCCTTTGCATACACAGCCCCGTGATAGCTTTCGTCAGGCTCGGTCATACACGGGTATTTACCGTTTTGATACCAGTCAAAATTGCCGCTGTCAACAACACAGCCGCCAATGGTTGAAGCGTGCCCCTCCATATATTTTGTAGTCGAATGGGTAACAATATCAGCGCCCCATTCAATAGGACGGCAGTTAATGGGGGTGGGGAAGGTGTTGTCGATTATAAGGGGAACGCCGTGGGAATGTGCAATTCGCGCAAATTTTTCAATATCAAGAACATCAAGGGAAGGATTTGCAACCGTTTCGCCGAAAACTGCTTTTGTGTTAGGTCTAAAGGCTTTGCTGATTTCTTCTTCGGAGGCTCTCGGGTCAACGAATGTTACTTCAATGCCCAATTTTCTCATAGTTACGTTGAAAAGGTTAAATGTACCGCCGTAAATCGTCACAGCGCTGATAAAATGGTCGCCTGCACCTAAAATGTTAATAAGCGAAAAGAAATTTGCCGCCTGACCTGAGGAAGTCAGAACTGCCGCAAAGCCGCCCTCTAACGCCGCAATCTTTGATGCAACCGCATCGCTGGTGGGGTTTGCAAGGCGTGTGTACATATAACCCGGTTCAAGGTCAAAAAGCTTTGCCATATCGGCAGACGTATCATATTTAAACGTTGTGCTTTCATATATGGGCAGAACTCTCGGTTCGCCGCTTTTTGGCTGCCAGCCGCCCTGAACGCACTTTGTTTCTATTTTCTGATTAGGATCGAAGCCCATAATTACACCTCAATTCAATAAGGCGCATAGCGCCATCATTCAACGTTTCGTTGGAAGTCCGGCCCCCAACGAAAAACGGAAGTGGAACCCGTCGCCTACAGAGGCGAGGGGAACATCTTTCGTTTAGTTATAAACTCTTTTTAATTGCCGCCATAAGCTCGTCATAGGTTTCAAAAGCAGGAAGCTCAGGGTAATCAGCCTTAATTTTGTCTGTGCTCTTGAATAAAAAGCCTGCTTTACTTGCCTTAATCATACCAAGGTCATTGTAGCTGTCGCCGCTTGCAATGGTTTCAAAGCCGATTGACTGCAAAGCCTTAACCGTTGTAAGCTTTGAATCCTTAATGCGCATTCTAAAGCCTGTAATTTCGCCGTCGTCTGCGACCTCAAGAGTATTGCAGAAAATGGTGGGCATACCAAGCTTTTTCATTAAAGGACCTGCAAACTGCGTAAACGTATCGCTTATAATAATTACCTGTGAAAGTGTGCGAAGCTCGTCAAGAAATTCTTTTGCGCCTGGCATCGGGTCAATTTTTGCAATAGTAGCCTGAACCTCTTTAAGACCCAAACCGTGCTCTTTAAGAATTTGCAAACGCCACTGCATAAGTTTGTTATAGTCCGGCTCATCTCTCGTTGTCTTTTTCAGCTCCGGAATACCGCTTTCCTCTGCAAATGCGATCCAAATTTCAGGAACCAAAACGCCTTCCAAATCAAGACATACAATATTCATATCGCTCATAATAATTCTCCGTTCATATAAATTTATAACTAATTATATAATAAAGATTTGCTTTTTTCAAGCCGTATTACCAACCGCTGATGTTTCCCGTCTGCATAGCGCCGATTATCTTTTGCCGAAGGGCAGGGTATTTCTTTTCAAGCTCTGATAACAGCATTTTCGTTTCTTCTCTGTGGGTTTTTTCGTCTACGGGGCAATTACTCTTTACTACCGGCAGATTTTCCTTCCTCACAACCCTTATTATATCAGATTCATAAGCAAAAATCAGCGGTCTTATCATATATAAATCTTTTCTTGACAGATACGAAACAGGGGAGAAGCATTCCGCTCTTCCGCCTGAAAAAAGATTCATTAAAAATGTTTCTGCGGCATCGTCTATATGGTGGCCGAGGGCAATTTTATTGCAACCGAGCTCTTTAGCCGTGTCGTGCAAAAGACCGCGGCGCATTCGGGCGCAAAGACTGCACGGATTTTTCTCTTGCCTTATTTCAAATATTACATTATATAAATCGGTTCTTTTAACCTTATATGTAACTCCGTTTTCACTGCAAAGCTTTTCAATTGCTGAATAGTCGCCTTCTTTGCCGTAAAAACAAGGGTCAACGGTAATTGCGCAAACCTCAAAGTGTTTTGGGTAAAACCGCCGAAGCTCAATAAGGCACTTTAAAAGGGCAACGCTGTCCTTTCCGCCTGAAACACACACCGCAATTTTGTCTCCGTCTTCTATCATATTATATTTTTCTGCTGCCGCGCGGACAAGGCTTAACAGTTTTTGCATAAACTCACCTCTGGTTTTCTATTTTATATCTTTCTAACAAAAAAGTAAACAAAAATTTGTAAAAATTCTTTAAGAGTAAAATATATGAAAAACAAAGAAAAATTAAGAAAACAAGAGATTTTTGTTTATTTGATTAAAAATTGTTAAAATTGTTGTTGACAAGCCGGAAACTATGTGCTATTATCTTCGGGCAATAAAAAATATTAGTGGAGGTAAGTTCTATGTCAACTTATATGCCGAAAAAGGGCGACATTACCCGTAATTGGTATGTGCTTGACGCTGCAGGCAAACCCCTCGGTAAGGTTGCCGCTGAAGCCGCTACACTGCTCAGAGGTAAGCACAAGCCCACATTCACACCCAACGCAGACTGCGGAGACCACGTAATCATCATCAACGCAGCTCAGGTTGTTCTTACAGGTAACAAACTCAATCAGAAGATGTATTATCATCACACAGGCTATATCGGAAATATGAAAGAGGTTAAGTACAGCACTCTTATGAAGACAAAGCCTGAATTTGCAGTAACAAAAGCAGTTAAGGGTATGATTCCCGACACAGTAATCGGCCGTGAGGCTCTTACCCGTCTTCGTGTTTATGCAGGCGCTGAACATAAGCATGCCGCACAGAAGCCCGAAGCAAGAGAATTTTAAGAAAGGGAGGCAAATTTAGATGTACGAGACAAATCCTTATTTCTACGGTACAGGTAGAAGAAAAAAATCTGTTGCCCGTGTTCGCGTTTATGCAGGTACAGGTAAAATCACAATTAACGACAGAGATATTGACGATTATTTCGGTCTTGAAACTCTCAAGCTTATCGTTCGTCAGCCTCTCGCATTAACAGGCACAACTGAGAAGTTTGACATTGTTTGCCGTGTAAACGGCGGCGGTGTTACAGGCCAGGCAGGTGCTATCCGCCACGGTCTTTCACGTGCTCTTCTTCAGTATGACGAAAACCTTCGTCCCGAGCTTAAAAAAGCAGGTTTCTTAACAAGAGACCCGAGAATGAAGGAAAGAAAGAAATACGGTCTCAAAGGCGCTCGCCGTGCACCGCAGTTCTCGAAGAGATAACAAGTTATCTTACAAAGTATTCAAAACCCCGAAACCTTTACGGCTTCGGGGCTTTCTTTATGTCTTACAATCTATGACTATTTTAATTTTCTTGGTTAATCTGTTAGTCCAAGTATGTAATCTGTGGATACTTTATAAAATTTGCTTAATGTAATCAAATCATCAATACTTAATTTTCTTTTTCCGTTTTCATACATACCGTAGTTTTGCTTTGTGGTTTTTAATATTTTTGCTACATCTTCCTGTGTTAGATCGTGGTCTATTCGTAGATCGTATATTCTTTTAGTGTAATACATAATAATCGCCTCTAAAAGAATAATACAACAAATTTTATAATTTTCTCTTGACAGTAAACAATTTGTTTACTGTAATGAGTTTGTAAATTTAATTATTTGTTTACGGATGCGCAAATTCCGTTTGTCGCTACACAAAAGATAACGGCGTGGAATTTTTCCCCGCCGTTATCTTTTAAAAGAAATCGGTTTCAATATTGCAGTTACTCTTTATTTATATTGATATTTATTAGTTTCTTTCTATATATTTTAAATTTTTAGGTAGTCCTAAAATGTAATCTGCTGATACGCCATAGTAGATACATAGTTTTATTAAATGTCTTATTGGTAATTCATTTATTCCTCTTTCGTATTGGCTGTAATATTGTTGGTCTATACCCAATATTTTGGCTATGTCTTTTTGTTTTAAATCATTATCTTCTCTTAACTCTTTTAATCTTGTTGTGTAAATCATTTCTTCACCTTCTTCACTTAAAATTTTATCATACATAATAAATTATGTATTGACACACATAATATTTTATGTTAAAATGAGTTTAATACATAAGATTTTGTGTATGATTGTGGTATATGTTGTATTACGGATACGCAAACTCCGTTTGTCGCTACACTAAAAGATAACGGCGGGGAATTTTTCCTTGCCGTTATCTTTTAAAAGTTTCTGAGCAACTGCGGTATATAAGAAAAAATTAAATATTACACAATATACAGCTCTATAAAACACATATCCAATCCACCGAAAAAGGAAATAAAAATTCCTATATATAATAGTATATGAAAATTAACGTATATTTTTGAAATTTATGGCATATAATATTGTAAAAATACAAGCTTAGACGTGCGCAAAAATATGCTAAAAAGTATCATTTTGTAACTGCTTTTGTAACCGTTTTGTAATATTTTACGACTTTTTTAAAAAACTCACAAAAATTG
>JAFLUN010000081.1 GCA_022508785.1 Oscillospiraceae bacterium | reverse complement strand
GGCTGTTGTCATTAAGAAGAAAAAGGATAACGAATAATTAACCGATTTTGTAAACCGATTCAGACAGCCGCTCATTTTGCGGCTGTTTATTTTTGTGAGGATTTTATTTATGGAAAGACGATTAGTTGAAACAATAAAGGCAAGCACGGAAATAATGTTCCATAATTTTTATGTTACGCTTGTTACTTGCAATATAGATTATGTTTTATGCGGTATGCCGATTTGGAAGCATTGCTATCATGCTTTACATTCTTGTGACCAGTGGTTTATTAACCCGACGAAATATGAAGAGCCGCCTTTTCACGAAGACGGTCTTAACAGCCTTGATTTCATGGGAGAAAAGGTACTGTCTAGAGAAGAATTGCTGAAATATTTTGAACAGGTTAAAGCAAAAATAATGAATTATCTTAATACTCTTAAAGATGAGGATTTATATGAAAACCCCGAAGGTTATATTCATAACAGACTTGAATGCATAATTGGGCAAATGAGGCATTTTTACTGTCATTTGGGAAATATCAATGCAACAACAATTATTGAAACAGATAAATGGCCGAGAGTGATTGGCATGAGCGGACTTGAACAAGGTCTTGATAAAAACAACTTATACGAGGAATGAATAAGTATGTTAACGCACCCTGTTAAACCGATATTTGACAAAAATTCAAAAACGCTTATTTTGGGCACTTTTCCGTCGGTTAAATCAAGGGAAGTATGCTTTTTTTACGGTCATCCGCAAAACCGATTTTGGCGTGTAATGGCAAGAATTTGCAACAGTAGAACTCCCGAATCGATTGAAGAAAAAACTAATCTTATTTTATCAAACAATTTTGCGCTTTGGGACGTTATTCATTCCTGCGAAATTGAAGGATCGTCTGACAGCTCAATAAAAAACGTTGTGCCGAATGATATTGGCATTATTTTGAAAGAAACGCAGGTTGACAGAATTTTTGTCAACGGAAAAAAGGCAGAAAGTCTTTATAAAAAATATATTGAAAAGAATATTGGCATTAAAGCAATTTATCTGCCCTCAACAAGCCCTGCCAATGCCTCTTGGAGTGAGGACAAATTAGCAGAATTTTGGAAAAAGCAAATTTTCGGTGAATAGGTGTAAAGTATGAATAACTTAACAGTTTCACAACTAAAAAATGCAGAATTTAAGCTGTATAAAAACAATCCTATAATAAAATCCTTTGACAGCTTTATTGTTGCTGACCCCTCCCTGCTGACACCCGATAAGGCCAAAGACGGGAAATGGCATATGTTTTTACATACAAATTTGGGTGTATATCATTTTATCAGCGACGACGGTATTGATTTTAAAAAGGTTAAGAGAATTTTGCCGAGAGCAATGCGCCCGAACATAAATTTTATTGACGGCAGGTATTATCTTTTTTATGAGCGAACCGCTCCCCTCTTAGTCAACGCCTTAACCCTTATAAATCTTGCAAAATGGCATTCTGAGATTTATGTTACTGAAAGTGACGATTTGATTAGCTGGAGCAATCCACGAAAAGTAATAGGCAATACAAGGCCTTACGAGAAGGATAAGAGAGGTATTGCAATTTCAAATCCGTATCTTTTAGAAGATAACGGCGAATTTGTTTTGTACTATTCCTGCGGTCAAACCTATATTAAAGACTGCGGTTTTTGTGAGCCTACGTATATTTCTTATGCGTGCAGTAAAAACGTTACAGACGGCTACACAAGCGCTGACAAGCCTATTATTTCGCCCGATACAAATAACCCTTATCTTAATTTGTGCAGCGGATGCTTAAAGGTTTATAAGCTTTCTGACGGGTACGTAGGCTTCCAAAACGGAATTTACGAAGAAAACGGTGAAAGCCGCTCTGCCATTATAATGCTGACATCAAATGACGGTAAAGATTTTAAGTTTGAAAAAATTATTTTACAACCTCAAATGTGTGAAGGCAAAAATTGGATGAATCAATTTGTATATGCCAGCCATTTGGTGAAATACGGTAATAAGCTGAGATTATATTTTAACGCAAGAGATACTGCAAACACGCTTAAAGGTCGGGAATGTATCGGCTTTTGCGAGGCGGAAATACCAAAAAATTCGTAAATTTTACGTTGACAATTTGCAAAAAAAGCGTATAATCAAATTGTAATCATTACAAATTACATTTATTTGGTTGGTGGCTTTATGGATACTCAACAAATTTCCGAAGTTTTTAAAAGCAACGGTCTTAAGCTTACCCCTCAGCGCATTGCTGTTTATAAATTCCTTAAAGAAAATCCAATCCACCCCGACGCATTAACTGTGTATGAAAAAATGGTCGAAAGTAATCCGTCTTTTTCAAAAACTACGGTTTACAACTGTCTGCAAACCCTCTCGGACTGCGGGCTTATAAATCCCGTTAACATTGATAAAGACAAAATCCGTTACGATGCGGATACGTCGTTCCACGGGCATTTTAAATGCACTAAATGCGGCGAAATTTATGATTTCAAATGTACTGAAAGCTATATTTCCGGTATTGACGGCTTTGAAATCGAGCAAAAAGACGTGTATTACAGCGGAATTTGCAAACGCTGTAAAAAATAAAAAATTTTTTATTTAAAAGGAGTAAAAATATTATGGCAAAGAAGTATTACTGCCCTGTATGCGGCTATGAAAGCGATGAACCCATTGACGTATGCCCCATCTGCAAGGCAAAAATGGCTATGAGAGAAGAAAGCGCAGAGATGACTTGGGCTGCTGAACACGTTGTCGGCATTATTGACGGCGTTGACGAGAAAATCGTTCAGGGTCTTCGTGACAATTTCAACGGCGAGTGCTCAGAGGTTGGTATGTACCTTGCAATGGCAAGAGTTGCTCACAGAGAGGGCTATCCTGAAATCGGTCTTTATTGGGAAAAGGCTGCTTACGAAGAGGCAGAGCACGCTGCAAAATTTGCAGAAATGCTCGGCGAAGTAGTTACAGATTCAACTAAGAAGAATCTTGAAATGAGAGTTGCCGCAGAAAACGGCGCAACAATGGGTAAAACAGAGCTTGCAAAAATGGCAAAAGAGCAGGGTCTTGACGCTATTCACGATACAGTTCACGAAATGGCAAGAGACGAAGCCCGTCACGGTAAAGCATTTGCAGGTCTTCTTAAAAGATATTTCGGCGAATAATTTTTCCACGAAAAGTACATATTAATAACACATTCCAACGGAGGTTGTTATTATGAAATATATATGCCCTTGCGGTTATGTTTACGATGAAGCTTTAGGCGATTCCGAAAACGGAATTGAACCGGGCACACCGTGGTCACTGATTTCAGATGAATTTGTTTGTCCCGTTTGCGGGCTTGACAAAAGCGCATTTGAAGCGGAAGAATAATTACACAAAAAAGCAGGAAGAGTAATTCTTCCTGCTTTTTATAATTCTATCTGTTTTTATTCAGAAATTGTACCTGCTTTCTCTCTGCGTTCACGAAGTTCCCGTTCAACCTTTGCGCGCTCTTCGGGAGAATAGCGAATAAAGAGCAGCGGAATAATATAAAGAAGCGAAGCGACAGCGGGAGTTAAAATTACAAGGGGCCAAATCCATTTGTCAAAAGCGGCAGTTTGCGTTCCGACGTAAACCACACCCTCGGCATCGGGAACAGCATTGTATTTTAAGAGGTGCAATGCAAGGGTTGCAAGCCCTGCGGTGATTCCGCTTGAAATTTTTGTGAATGAGGTTTGCATTGAGAATGTGATGCCCTCAGTGCGCTTGCCCGTTTTCCATTCCATATAATCAATACTGTCGCAGAAAATTGATGTCTGCGCAATTGAAAGCGCTCCCATAGGAATGGAGCCTACGCCCATAATCAGCATTGAAATCCAAAGCATTTTGCCTTGATAGCCTACAAAATATGCAATAATGCGGAACACGATATTTACGGACTGCATAAAGATAATCGCATTAACGTAGCCTTTGCACCATTTCTTTATTTTATCAGCAAGCATCATACCGAGGAACCCCGGAACAGACGTTACGGCAAAGTAAATCGTCGTAAGCCCTAAGGCGCCCACAAAGCTGAATATGCCCTCAGATGAAATAAAGTCCGCAGGGATTTCATACTTAAAGAAATATGTAACAAGATTTCCGCCGAAGCCCACTGCGCCCAAAAGGTTTGCAAGGGTTACGAGCATCAGCATCTTATTTTTAAAGAGAAGCGAAAAGCTCTCCGCCATTGATTCCTGTTGCTTTGACTGTAAAACACGCACTCTCTCCTGCGCAAGATACGAACGGTAGCTTATCATCGCCCCGCCGAGACCGAAAATCAGTGCAAAAACGAGGGTCATCAAACGCATTGTAACGCCCGTTGCATTGGCAATCATTTCAAGCGCCATAGGGATTACCGCGCTGAATACGCCGTAGAAAATCGAGCCTATGGTTCTTGCCCACTGAACAAATCGGTCACGCTCGTTACTGTCAGGCGAAACGGAAGATGTAATACCCCAAATGGCAACATCCTGAACTGTATAAGCTAAATCCCAGCAAATGTACATAATAACGAAATATGCGACCCTAAGCCACAAAAGGTCTTCTTTTGTTGAAAATACCACAAACATCAAAACCGTGAAAATGCCGACGGGCAAGGGTGTGTATTTCAAGAAAGGTCTTAATTTTTCGCCGTTTTTAAAGGTATGCTTGTCAATAAACGAGCCTACAATCGGGTCATTTACACCGTCCCAAACCTTCATAACGATAAGCAACGCCGAAACGATTATCGCAGGAAACAGCGCAATATCGGTCATAAAATATGTAAAAAACGATGCGCCGATAAGCGAATAAACAAGATTTTGACCTGAAAGTCCAACATAATAATTAACCTTTTCCTTTCTGCTTATGTATTTCATAAACACTCTCCCCTTTTTATATAACAATCCTCTTTTATTTTACCATAAAGTTGTATTTACACAATAGTAATTGCGTAAATATTTTTTATATAAAGGTTTTTATCAAAAAAGACTTGACATTGCTTTTTGTGTGATATATAATATCTCTCGCAGTTAGGAAAACTGAATATAGCGGTATTGTGTAACGGTAGCACAGCGGACTCTGACTCCGTATGTTGAGGTTCGAATCCTTATACCGCTGCCAGCAAGAGGACAATTCACTACGAATTGTCCTCTTTTTGCGTATATTTGCGTGATTTGGCAGTGAT
>JAFLUN010000080.1 GCA_022508785.1 Oscillospiraceae bacterium | reverse complement strand
AACCTTTAAGCATAAGGTCCGAAATCCACATTTATTACGCTGTGACGGTTATATCTTTTATCTTCAGGGGGCGGCGTCATATAGTCCCCGTAAAAATATTCAAGATAAGGAATATACCCCGAAGGCACCGCAACGGTAAAATCTTCAAAGGGAAGCTCAACTGTGCTGTCAACCCACTCACGGCGAATGGTTTCTTTGTCATAACCGTAAGCTCCGCCGATATTAACGATTTTTTCAGGCATTCTGTTAAGCGCGTTATACCGCTCACACTCGCTGTCCAGCTTTTCACAAAGCTTTTCACGGGAATAGAACAATGCAATAACCTTCAGTCCGAAATAAACCAACCGTTTTACATATTCTTTTTTACCGCACACTTTATAATTTTGCTTTGCAAGAAGAAGCCGTCTTAAAAAATACGTTCTTCTTTTATGCTTAGCTGTTTCGCTGTCACTTTCAGGAACTGCATCAAAGGGGAAAATGTCGATTGAGATTCCCTTTACGGAATTATTTGCAGCGGTCGCCTCTATAAGAACTGTATCCTTGAGCATAATTTTTGCAAAATTCAAGCCGTAGGCACTGTCGGTTTCGGGTGTCTGGAGAAAAAATTGACTGCCTAAATCCGTCTTTGCAAGTTTTATGAATTTTTCATAATCGTCACGGAGCATTCCCACGTCCATATCGTCATCCCACGGAATAAAGCCACCGTGCCGAACCGCACCCAAAAGAGTACCTGCTATAATAAAATATTTAATTCCGTTTTCTTCACAAAGCCGCTTAACCTCTTTTAAGATTATCATCTCGCATTTGTGAAGCTTAGGCAAATAGTCAAAATTATCCATATTTCATATTTTGATACAGAACAAACTGTACCGTTCCTATTCTTTTAGTTTTTGACAAGCAAGCTTTTATAAAGCTCTTCGTATTCTGAATATTTTTTGCGTGCGTCAAAGTCGCCAGGGTTGTCCGTTTTTACTCCTATAAGAGTTTGAGCAGCTTTATACATAGCCTCAATGTCGCCGACTGCTACCGAAACTCCTCTGCCGTTTACTAAGCTCTCGGGACTTCCACCTGTTTCATAGGTCACAACGGGAGTTCCGCAAGAAACAGCTTCAAGATTAGTAGTAGGATAATTGTCCTCATAAGTGGGGTTTAGGAACACATCTGCCGCAGAGTAAATTTTTGCAAGCTCCTTTACACTTTCGGTGCGCTCTATTCCAATTATTCCATTAGGCAACTCGGAAATTTGCTTGCCCGTAAGTCCTACCAAAACAAGTTTTTCGTCTTCTTTTAAAAGGCTCGCAAGTTTAATTAAATCTGAAAGACCTTTGCGTTCTTCCCAAACGCTTGCAACGCCTAAAAATATTTTTTTGCTTTCGATGCCGTATTTTTTGCGGAAATCACTCTCCGTAGGCTTAAAAACATCAATATTTATTCCGTTATTTATAACTTTTATTGGATATTTGCTCAAAAAAGATTTTTCGATGAGCTCTTTAAGCCAAACAGACGGAGTAACCAAAGTCATATTGGTAAGCCCTGTAAACAGCTCTTTTTTCTCCGAATAATTCTTTTCGGAATTATCAAAAATCAAGCTTTGCGGATATTCCTTTTTCGACGGGCAGTTTTTACACCCTGTTCTCCATATTTCACAGCCTGATGCGGTGAAATATGCGCAATGCCCTGTAAACGGCCAGCAGTCGTGCAAAGTCCAAACAATTGGTTTTCCGCATTTTTTTAAATAGTCAAATAAAACTCTTATGTCAAGGTAGTACCCGTGAATATTATGAAGATGAATAATATCCGGATTATATTCTTCGATTTTGCGTATTAAATCCTTTGTCGCTTTCGTTGAATAAAACCCCTGGCGGTCAGTAATGCGTGAGAGTATTCCGTGAATTTTAACAAGTGTTTCACTGCCTATTCTGTAAGACGGAACACCGCCCGAGGCCGTTCCTCTGCCGTAGCAAATTATTCCTTCGCCGCCGTTTTTCGTAACGGTATTTAAAATATCCGCCGCAATTCTTCCGGTACTGCCGAAGCCGCAAGTAGAGTTTATTTGAAGAATCTTCATCTGTTTTCCTCCGAAGAGCCTACCATACTGCTGAGAGTTTGCGTTAATGTATCAATAAAGCATTTGCCCGTGAAATTATTTTCAAAAAATTCTCTGCCGGAAACTCCGCAATCAGAATATTTTTCGTTATCGGATACAAAATCCGCCATCGCTTTTGCCAAAGCCGCACTGTCACCGGCAGGTACGCAAATTCCACAGCCCGATTCGTTTATTATCTCCTCCGCTGCGCCGCCTATGGAAGCAATTACAGGTCTGTTGCCGGACATATACTCCTGCAGCTTCGCCGGAACCGTTTGCCCAATAGCGCCTTGCGGTTTAAGTGTTAAAAGGAACGCATCTGCATTTTCGTACCTTTCCCACAGCTCCTCTTTTGAAACCCTGCCGAAGAAGGTAATCATATTATCGGTGTGAAGCCTTTTTGAAAGAGCCTTGCAGTTTTGGAATTCACTTCCGTCACCGTAAATCTCAATTTTAATATCATCTCTGCCTGAAAGGAGAGAGGCGGCTTCTACGATACATTCAACATTTTGAACACTGCCTATGTTGCCTGCAAAAGTAAAAACAAAAGGTTCGCCGCTCAAGTGTTTCTTAGGCTTTATATTCATATCCGCTGAATGCTGCGGAATGTACACTATTTTATTTTTAGACACCCCGTTCACCGTATTAAGATACTCAATAAACGGCTTTGAGGTTACGCCGATACAGTCTGCACTGTTGTAAATACCCTTTGAATATTTGTGCATTATTTTAAAAAGCAAATTTTTTTCGCCTACGTGCCATGCTTTCATAGATTCCGGCCAAAGGTCAAGACAGTAAACAAAAAACGGAATATTTCTTTTCCTTGCAAACTCCCGTGCGGCATTAGCCATAAGTACCGGAGAAGTTTGATAACAAACTACAACGTCAAAGTCGTCTTTTAAAGTTAACGCCTTGCCTGTTGAAGTTAAATAAAATGAAACGTAATTCAACGCCCTGAAAACTACTCCGCTTCTTCTGGAAACAGAAAAACAGCGAACAACCTGTACTTTGTTCCATTCAATTTTTCTGTTTTTTCTGCCTTTACAGTCTTTGGGGACCCTGCCCGTTTCGTAATCGGGAAGAGACGTAAGCACCGTTACCCGATGCCCCTCAACTGCAAGCATTTTTGCTATATCGTTAATGCGAAAATTATCAGGATAAAAGTGCTGAGATACTATAAGAATATTCAAAACCTATCCTCCTGCCAAAACTTATCCTTCGTAATCGTCCTCATTCTCCCAATTGTGGTAAACATTCTGAACGTCGTCGTTATCTTCAAACATTTCAAGCATTCTGCCCATGTTTTTAATATCATCGGGATTACTGAGTGCCGTGTATGATGACGGAATGTACTCAACCTCTGCCGAAACGTATTTATATCCCTTTGCTTCAAGGTCATCACGGACAGCGCCCATATCGTTAGGCTCTGTGCGAACGTCATATATTTCTTCATCGGTTATAAAGTCGGTAGCACCTGCCTCAATAGCGTCCATCATAAGCTGCTCTTCGTCAATACCTTCTTTTTCAAAGATAATAACGCCCTGGCGGCTGAACATAAAGGAAACGCAACCGCTGGTGCCCATGTTACCGCCGAATTTATCGAAAGCATGGCGAACGTCTGCAGCGGTTCTGTTGCGGTTATCGGTCAAAGCTTCAACAATAACTGCAATGCCTGACGGGCCGTAGCCTTCGTAAACTATATCTTCATAATTGTCGCCGCCGCCTTCACCGGCCGCTTTTTTAATAATTCTGTCAATGTTGTCATTGGGAACATTAGCCGCCTTTGCCTTAGCAATAACGTCTTTAAGCTTTGAGTTGCCGGCAGGGTCAGGGCCGCCCTCTTTAACCGCAACGGCAATTTCTCTGCCGATTTTTGTGAACACTTTTGCTCTGGCGTTATCGGTTTTTTCTTTTTTTCTTTTAATGGTACTCCATTTTGAATGTCCGGACATAGTTATACCTCTTGCATTATAAAATTTTACTTTTTATTTTATCACATAATAGTATATAATTCAATAGTTTAGCCTTTATTTGTGAAGGTGAAAAATAAAAATGTTTCGTCAAAAATCTTCAATATACTGTTCAATTTTCCGAAAATGTGGTATACTGTTTTACAAATTATACAAAAGGTGATGTCTTATGAAATCATTTATGGGTGAAGATTTTCTTTTGTCAACCGAAACAGCAAAGGAAATTTTCAATTACGGCGCAAAAAATACCCCTATTTTTGACTGGCACTGCCACCTGTCTCCGAAAGAGATTTATGAAAACAAAAAGCCCCGTGACATAACGGAGCTTTGGTTGGGCGGCGACCATTACAAATGGCGTGCTATGCGCGGATTCGGAGTAGAAGAAAAATACATAACGGGCGATGCCACGCCTTATGAAAAATTCTTAAAATATGCCGAAACCTTAAGCTACTGTATCGGCAATCCCCTTTACCATTGGACGCATCTTGAACTCCAGCGCTATTTTGACGTTTACGAGCCTTTAACACTGAAGTCTGCGCCTGCAATTTGGGAAAGATGCAATAACAAAATTGCAAACGGCGGTTTTACCCCCAGAGAGCTTATTGAAAAATCAAATGTTGTCTGCGTTTGCACCACGGACGATGCCGCCGACACCCTTGAATACCACGCCCTTTTAGCAAAGGACGAAACCTTTAAATGCAAGGTTTTGCCTGCATTCAGACCCGACAAAGCATTTCTTATCGGCACATCTGCATTTGTTTCTTGGATAGAAGCTATGGAAAATGCCGCTGAAATGAAAATCATTTCCTTTGAAGAGCTCAAAACGGCTCTTCTAAAAAGAATAGAATTTTTCGATTCAATGGGTTGCCGCGCTTCCGACCATTCGTTTGCATACTGCCCCTACACAGAGGCTACTGAAGAAGAGCTTGAGGAAATATTTAAAAAAGCGCTTTCCTGTGTAACTTTTACAACTGACGAATTGGATAAATACCGCACGGCTCTTTTGCAGTTTTTGGGCAGAGAATACGCAAAAAAAGGCTGGGTAATGGAGCTTCACCTGGGCGCTATGCGCAATAACAACACAAAAAAGTTTGAGCTTTTGGGCGCTGATACCGGTTTTGATTCCGTTGACGATTACCCCATA
>JAFLUN010000008.1:4562-38596 GCA_022508785.1 Oscillospiraceae bacterium | reverse complement strand
TATTTATTTTGTATAATTAACAATTAAGTTTTCAACAACTTGAACAAAAAACAGACTTTTCAACATCACCCGCTCCCGACTTATTTTGTTAATATTAAATAAAGATCTTTTTTAAGGAAGACACAAATAAAAGCAAAAAAGCGATAAACATATAAGTTTACCGCTTTTAATAAAATTTGTATTTTATAAATAAATTTATTTTATGTAAGCTAAATCATTATTAGTTTAAATTTCACAAGATACTTTTACAACTTTTTAGTAAAGCGTATAATCCTGTTTGCTTCTGTTCCTGTCTTTCCATCGAACTCTGCAACAGTGCCTTTTTTTCAAGACGCAGTTGCATCAAACTACTCATTTACTCGATGAAGAAGCCTCAATTTCAGCCATAACAGTTTCAAGAGCGTGCACATTTGAATTGCATTGATGTCTAAGTATTTCATCATCAGTTGTTTCCGACAGTTTTTTATTTGCTTTAACGCCTGCTTCCAAAGCTTTAATATCTTTTGTTCGGCTGTAATTATCCGGTGCACTTCCATCTACCATTATTCTCATTTCAAATGATAGCTTTGGGTATAAATCCACAAACTCATTAACATACAATTCGTATTCTTTGGCAGATAATATTGAAAACAAATATAAATCTATTGCTATCTCATACGGAGTTGCATATTCCAATACATTATCATATGGCAATATACTATTATGAATTCCTTCTTCTGTAATACTATCTATCAAGGCTTTTGAATACTTAATTTTAGCAGTATCTCGCTTACTATCTTGTAGTATTACAACAAGGTTGATTAAATCTGCACAGTCTTGTGTTTGCTTATATTTCTTTTCATATCTAAGAACAGTTATTTCTTTTACAATTTGATTTTGCTCTATTAAACAAATTATAAAAAATAAAACTAATACTATAGAAATGCAGAGCCAAAATACATTTCTTTTACTATTTATTTTAAAGAATTCTTTCACTTTATTAGGATTTTTAATTTTATCCACTAAAGCAACTCCTTTTAAAAATCAACACTTATAAAACGTTTTATTCGCATTACTTTGACGATTTTTTCAAAAGAAAATCTATACCTTTATCTATCATTCCGGAATTGCTGAGATCGCTTAATTTATTAGCGATAGAAGAGAAGCTCATTTTGCCTTTAGGGTGTATTTTTTGACCGTATTTTTTGGTCTTATACGATACTGAAAAAGCAGTAATCAACAAAGTTGAGAGTGCGCCGAGCCAGGTAATAAAATATGATTTTTTCATTCTGTATTCCCCTTTTGCTTAATCGGAATAATGCTTCCGACATCCGTTAGCGGTTTATTTTTTATATCAGCATATTTTACATTATGGTAACTCAAAAACTGCTTAATTGCAAGATAATCTTTATGGTATGTTAAATCGCCGTTAAAGAATAGCTTATTCTCCCCTATTTGACCGCTTGCACCGCCCAAAAATCCGTAATTCTGTCCTTTTAACACAACACTGCCTTTACTGACTAAAAGCACTGAAATACCGTCAACTTTTTCGCATTCTTGATATATTGAAACATCATCAGTAATAACAGTATTTCGTTTTACAATGCAAACAGAGCATTTTGCGTAGCCTTGATTTACATTTATGATCTTTTTATTCTGCTCTTCTGCCGATTTTAAAATACTTTTATGCGTAATTTTACTGTTGCAAATTATATAATCCCCAATGTCAGCCGCATTTAATAAACAATCGCACGGATACGGCGAGCACACATTGACTATTTCACTTATATTATCGCTTTTAAAGGCATTTACAGCGGTTTTATCAATGATAAATTTACCGTTTCCGAGATGATATACAAGTATGTCGCTGTGATTTGCGCAAAATATGTCTAAATTAGGACTTTTATACATTTTTAAAGAATTTATGCCCAAATCTGCAAGTGCGCTGATTAAGACGCTGTCGCCGTCAGAAACAAGTACATCAGTAACATCGCTACACGGTAAATTAGGATTTATCAAAAAAGTGTTACTCAATTTATGATCTCCTCAAAGGCTTGTCTTACTGTTCTTGCAGGAACAATCTCCATTAAATCAAGCACACTTTTGGAAAGCTTTTTATAGTTATGGTAAGGAATTACACATTTTTTAAAGCCTAAATTTGCCGCCTCTTTAATTCGTTGATCGCAAGCAACCACAGAGCGGATTTCACCTGCAAGCCCTATTTCGCCGAAAGCCAGCACATCGTCAGGAACAATTATGTCCTTAAGACTTGAAACAATGGCGAGAGCAATGGACAAATCCGCCGCAGGCTCCTCTATTTTCAATCCTCCGATAACATTGGCATAGCAGTCCATATTGTTAAGGTAATACCCTGCCCTTTTTTCTAAAACGGCAATAAGCATTGCAAGCCTGTTATAATCAATACCCGTTGCCATACGCCTTGGATTGCCGAATCCCGTGGGCGTAACAAGACTTTGCACCTCTGCCAAAATTGGCCTTGAGCCTTCCATAAGGCAGGCAACGCACGTTCCCGAAGCGTTTTTCGGCTTACCTGAAATAAGCATCATTGAAGGGTTGTCCACTTGGTTAAGACCGTTGTCAAGCATTTCAAAAACAGCTATTTCATTGGTAGAGCCGTATCTGTTCTTAACTGCCCGTAAAATTCTGTAAGATGTATTTCTGTCCCCTTCAAAATAGAGAACACAGTCAACAATATGTTCAAGAACCTTAGGACCTGCAATATTACCGTCTTTATTGACATGGCCTACAAGAAAAATCGGTATATTTGAAGCCTTTGCAGTTCTTGCCAACAGGTTTGTTGATTCACGAACCTGTGTTACACTACCCGGTGACGATGTAATCTCGTTTATTTCCATTGTCTGAATAGAATCAATTATCACAATGTCTGGCTTTTCGCTGAAAATGTATTCTGAAATGTACTGAGCATCAGTTTCGCAAAGTATGTATAAATTATCCGTTTTAACACCCAGCCTTGAAGCGCGCATCTTTATTTGATGGGCTGATTCCTCACCCGAAACATAGAGAATTTTATGCCCTGCGCCCAAGTATTCGCAAACCTGCAAAAGAATTGTGGACTTACCTATTCCCGGGTCACCCGAAAGCAAAACAACCGAACCCCTTACAAGTCCGCCGCCCAAAACTCTGTTAAGCTCTGAAAGACCTGTGTCAAATCTTTGGAAAGTGTCGGAATTTATATCGGCAAGCGGTAAAGCCTTTCCTCTGTTTAAATTAGACTTTGATGAGAAAGTATTTGTCGGTTTTTCTAACGAAACGATTTCTTCGTTAAGTGTTGCCCATTCGTTACACTCAGGACATTGACCGAGCCATTTGGGAGTTTCATACCCGCAATTACTGCAAATAAAGACCTTTTTAGACTTCTGTGCCATTATTTTCCTCCATAATAAGATAATTTAACACGCTGTAAGACAGTGCCAACGAAAATTTTCTTTGATAATCTTCCGATAAAAGCAATTTCTCTTCTTCGGAATTAGACACAAAACCGCATTCGCAAAGGCAAGCAGGCTTTGTTGCATTATAAAGTACATATATATTTGTACCGGATTCCTTCGGTACTTTGGTATTATTCGGCTGAGTTAAACTGCAAACCGTTTTTTGAATTACCAAAGCCAGCTTTTTGCTTTCTTCTGAATTGGGCGCATAGAACACTTGAGTTCCGTGAACATAGTTTTCCGAAAATTCGTTTTGATGAATACTGAGGTAAATTGAATTGTCAAACAAATCCATAAGCGCTGCGCGGGCGTGAATATCGGAAACCTTTCTTTCACGAATGGTCGGTAAAGAATTGTCCCCTATCGCTCTGTCCTCTGTTCGCACCATATAAGTGTTAATGCCTAAGAAAGACAGATACTCATTTACTTTTAAGGCAAATTGCAAATTTATGTCTTTTTCAAATGAACCGCTCTTCCCTATTGCGCCGCCGTCCTCGCCGCCGTGCCCTGCATCAATAATAACGGTAGTTTGATTATTTACATTTGCAGACGCAGGTTTTGTAGCTTCGGAAATCTTTGCAATATTACAGGAGAAAGCAGCAAAAATTAAAAGAGAGATTATAGTAATGTATTTTTTCTTCATAAAAGTCGCACGGCGACACCGCATTCGCACAAAAAGGTATTTTAAAAGTCCTTTTGTGCACGGTACCGTTCCTTTCTTTGAAATTTCACATATTCCAATTAAATTTTATGAAGAATTTTCTCTGAATATTATTTTACATTATTATTTTTATTTTATCAAGATGAGAATATAAAACAAACTGCCGTCTTAGAGTGGTTAAATTCACCGAAAGACAGCAGTTTTATTCTGTTTATATCATTTGACTTATTTACCGGCTATTGTAAGTCCCTCGACTAACACTGACGGTGAGCCAAATGCGGTCATACCGCCAAAGCCCGGAAGCTCAACTTTATTAGAGAGTTCGGTAATATGATTTAAAAGCTCGTAAAAATTACCTGCTACGGTGAAGGATTTAACTGCACGGGTTTTCACTCCGTTTTCTATCATATATCCGCCGCTCTGGAGTGAGAAATCACCCGTGATTGGATTAGCACCTGCGTGCAGGCCGCCGAGGAAATTGATATAAACGCCGTTTCCTGCTTTTTTAAGCAGTTCCTCCTCTGTGAGTTCTCCTTCAGCGATAAACATTGTAAAAGGAGCGATATCAACCTTAGAAGCATACGAGGACTTAGAGGCGTTACCCGTGGTTTTTTTGCCTGCCGCATCTGCTGTTTTCAGGTTGTAAAGTAAAGTTTTAAGCACACCGTTTTCAATTATGTTTTTGGTGTGAGTAGGCGAGCCTTCAGCGTCAAAGCTTATGGGCATAGTGCTGTCCTTATAAAACGGATCGTCAATGAGGGTTACTATATCAGTCGCTATCTTTTCACCTTCTTTTCCTGCAAGGCGTGAAAGCCCCTTTTGAGCTTTTTCAGATGAGAATATACCGAAGAAAGTAGCAAGAAGACTGGTCATCGCCTCAGGCGCAAACACAACGGGATAAGCTCCCGTTGGAGCTACATCGGCGTCAAGCTTAGATTTTGCATCATCAACTGCTTTTGACACTGTTTCCTTTACGTTAAGCTCTGAAAGAGAGCCTGATTTTACATCATAACTGTTCGTCATTTCCTTACCGTCGGTCACAACGGGTGCGGCAATGAAAATCGTTACATTATTTTCGTAACTTAAATCAAGTCCGTTTGAGTTATAGATAGCAATACACTCTTTACCGCTGCTTACAGCGGCGGCTGAACCGTCGGAAACGGCAGAATCTTCGTCGTAAAGGAGCTTATCACCTAAGAGCGCAGTATCTGTCATCTCCTGAACTGTAGGGAGAGCGTATGGAGTGAGCTCAAGGGGTTCGTATGTTTCTCCGCCTTTGCCGAGAAACACTTTATCCTCTGTTTCGAGTATTTTTGCATTTTCAGCAGCGCGGCGAACTACGCTGACTGCCTGCTCGGCACTCAATTCTTCAGTTGAGGCGTAACCCATTTTTCCGTCAACTATACAGCGAAAGCACACACCGCCATCAAGAGAGCTTGAAAATTCTTTAATCTCGTGCTTAAAGGTTTCCACGTTAGTGCTTTCGGAAACGCGGTAGTAAAGCTCATATTCCGTAATACCCTGCTCTTTTGCCGCGGCAATAACGGCTTCCTTGAAATTATTGAAATCCATAAGTTTCCTCCTTATCTACCGCCTACGGTAATTGACGATACGCGGATAAGCGGCTGACCGACATTTGTGGGAATAGAGCCGCTGGATGCGCCACACATACCCTGACCCATTTCTAAGTCAGTACCTACCATATCTATATTTTTGATAACTTCTGAACCTCTGCCGACAAGACTTGCGCCTCTTACGGGCTCACATATCTTGCCGTTTCTTATAATATAACCCTCATTAACGGCAAAGTTAAATTCGCCCGTAACAGGGTTAACAGAACCGCCGCCCATATATTTTGCAAAAAGACCGTACTCAATTGATGCAATAATATCGTCGTTATTATCTGGACCGTTTGCAATATAGGTATTCGTCATTCGCGAGGTGGTGGTGTAGCTGTAGCTTTGACGGCGAGCATTGCCCGTTGATTTCATACCCATACGGCGACCGTTAAACTTATCAATCATATAAGATTTGAGAATACCGTTTTCAATAAGTATATTCTTTTGAGCAGGCGTTCCTTCGTCGTCGATATTGATAGAGCCCCACGCATTGGGAATAGTGCCGTCGTCAACAGCAGTAACCTTTGGCCCTGCCACCTGCTGACCCAGCTTTCCTGCAAATTCTGAAGTGCCGTAAGCAACACTGCTTGCCTCAAGCGAATGACCGCAAGCCTCGTGGAAAATAACACCGCCGAAGCCGTTACCTATGGCAACCGGCATTACGCCTGCGGGGCAGTAATCGGCACCTGCCATTATAACAGCCTGCTCCGCTGCTCTGATACCTGTTTCACGGGCATTCACCTCATGCTCGAACATCTCAAGCCCCATACGCCGTCCCGGATTGCAGCTTCCGGTTTGGGTCTCTCCGTCCTTTTCCGCAACGGCTTCGATCATCAGTCGAGTGCGGATTTGACGGTCCTGCGCGTAAAGTCCCTCGCTTGTAGCTATAAGAATATTGTGGTCAACATCAAGAAACGTGCCTGTGACTTGTTTTATGGTGTCACTATATTCGCGGGCTGCAAAATAACCCTCTTTTAAAATATCCAGCTTACTGGCATTCGGCGCACTCCTCGGCACGATTTTTACCGGGTGGATATCTCCGAAAAGACGTTCATGAAGAGTAATGGATATCTGCGCATCTCCCTGCCCAAGTGCCTCAGCCGCACGCTCAGCGCAACGCAAAAGACCTGCTTCAGTGGTATCAACTGTAGATGCCATAACACTTCTCAGCCCTTTATAAAGGCGAATACTCGCTCCTGCAATCACAGCATCATTAACAGAATCCACTTTGTCGGAGATCATATTTATTGAATGGTTCAGTGTGTTTTCCGCAAAAAGCTCGGCATAATCCGCACCTGTCGAGACAGCCCTTTGCAAAACACGTTCACATATTTCTTTTGAAATCAATTGTTTCCCTCCTATAATTTTGCTTTAATTTATTTTAATCCTATTTAAATGATTTTTCAATATTCTTTTATAATTTAAATCCAATAAAAGTTTCTCTTGTATATAAAAAAGACGCGCACGGTATTTCGTACACGTCTTACAAATTTTTTAAAATTATTTAATCATGCTTGCGATTTCAGCAGCAAAGTCTTCCTGCTTCTTCTCAATGCCCTCGCCCTTTGCAAGACGAACAAACTGAGAAGCACGAATGTCTGCACCGAGTTCTTTTGCAACTGAAGCGATATATCCGCTAACAGTACCGTCATAAAGGTCTGAACGAACAAATGCCTGCTCTGAAAGACAGATTTCTTTAATCTGCTTAGAAATACGGCCTTGAACAAGTCCAACGAAAATTTTATTTTCAGAAATATCAGCCTTATGAGAAACTGCAATTTCTGCAAGAGTAGCATAAGCTTCTTTTGAAATGAAGTTTGTAAAGTTCTTCTTTTGCTTTTGATCAAGTCCCTGATAAACAGTAATGTCTTCATCAGTCCATTTTTTCTCTGTAATAGCTTCATCAATGAGGCTGTTGAGGATTGGAACCGGAAGTGAATCGGGCTTATTAAGAGCGCTGTCAATTGTAATTGATTTAATCTTTGCAAGCTCGTCGTCTGAAATATCTTCTTTGTTTAAATATTCAGGGCTCATAGCGGCAACCTGCATTGCAACGTTCTTGCCCATTGCTGTAAATTCTGGTTTTGCAGCAGTTGCATCGTCAGTGTCAAAAGCAACCATAACGCCTACCGTTCCGCCAGCGTGAATATATGTTGCAACATGACCTTCAATGCGTGTGAAACGGCGAACCTTCATGTTTTCACGAAGAGCAAGGAAAACCTCCTGAACTGCTTCTTCAACAGTAATGTCTCCGCCGGATACTTTAGTTGCAAGAAGAGCGTCAACATCAGCGGGATTTGCATCAACAACTGTTTTAACAACAGAGTTTGCAAGGTTTACGAAAGGCTCACCCTTAGCAACAAAGTCTGTTTCGCAGTTGATTTCAACGAGTGCGCCGCACTTATCGTTGCTGTATGCAGCAACAACGCCTTCAGCAGCAACTCTGCTTGCCTTTTTAGCAGCAGATGCAAGACCTTTTTCTCTTAAAATATCAATAGCCTTGTCCATGTCGCCGTCTGACTCAACAAGAGCTTTTTTACAATCCATCATACCAACGCCGGTCTTTTCACGAAGAGCCTGAACGTCTTTAGCTGTAAATGCCATAATTATTACCTCCAATATTTAAAAGTATAGCCCGTAACAAATGCGAAACGGGCTAATTAAGATTTTGTTATTATTCAGCAGCTTCCTCTGCCACAGCTTCAGCCTCTTCTTCAGCGGCTGCGCCTGCTTCACCCTGTCTGCCTTCGATAACTGCATCAGCCATAGCGCCTGCAATAAGCTTTACTGCACGGATAGCATCGTCGTTACCGGGGATAACGTAATCAACATCGTCGGGGTCGCAGTTTGTATCGACAATAGCGATAACCGGAATGCCGAGTTTCTTTGCTTCAAGAACAGCAATCTTTTCTTTTCTCGGGTCAACAACGAACAATGCAGCGGGCTGCTTCTTCATTTCTGTGATACCGCCGATGAACTTTTCAAGCTTTTCGATCTCAAGCTCATACTTAGCAACTTCCTTCTTGGGAAGAAGATCAAAAGTGCCGTCCTCCTGCATAGCCTTGAGCTGAGCAAGTCTCTTAATTCTCTGCTTAATTGTTGTGAAGTTTGTAAGCATACCGCCGAGCCAACGTGCGTTAACGAAAGGCATTCCGCAACGGATTGCTTCTTCCTTAACTGAAGACTGAGCCTGCTTTTTTGTGCCTACGAAAAGGATTTCATCGCCGTTTTCTGCGATTTCCTTTACAACCTGGTAAGCTTCCTCAAGCTTCTTAACTGTTTTCTGGAGATCGATAATATAAATACCGTTTCTCTCCGTAAAGATGTACTCTGCCATTTTGGGGTTCCATCTTCTTGTCTGGTGACCGAAGTGAACGCCGGCTTCGAGTAACTGTTTCATTGATACTACTGACATGTGTTTTTCCTCCTTATTTTATCCTCTGCACGGGTCAATTCTCGTTCGGGACACAGCAGTGCAATTCCGAACGAAATCGCCGCACATGCGAATTGCTGAAAAATTATAGCATATTAAATATGCAATTGCAAGGGTTTTTTCGCTATTTTTTATCCGAAAATATCATTTTGAAGGCTTAATAACCGCTTTTTTCGCTCTTCCTCTGTCTTAAAATCATGAATAAAGATACCTTCGTCGTTTTTCACTAAAATATTCCCCTCTTTAACATCATCGGGCAAGAGAGAAAATGGCACTTCATTAAAAGTTCCGTCGGGAAATTCAATTACGGCTACTCCCTCTTCAATTCTGCTTACGGAATAAAATTCACTGTTCATAAGTTTTAATTACCTCCGAATTGTAAAGAACGGTTATATTTTTACCGTCACTTTTCACGCAAAGAGTGTTGAACTGATACGTAATGTACGTATCAATTCCTGCGTTTTTAAGAGTTTCAAGGGTTTCTTTATGAGGGTGACCGTAGGAGTTTTCAGCGCCGCAGGATATAATTGCAACTTTCGGCGATACCGCATTGATATATTTCTTTGAAGAAGATGTTTTACTGCCGTGATGGCCCACTTTGATTACATCTGCCGAAATATCTGCACCGCTTGAAAGAATGGCTGATTCAACCTTCTTTTCAGCATCTCCTTGAAAAAGGAAAGATGTTGAACCGAAAGTGATTTTAGTTACGGCTGACATATTATTTATATTTGAATCTTGGCTCAAAGGCGCTAATACCGTGCATTTTGCCTCACCTATATCGAAAGTATAATTCGGTTCTGCCGCGATAGCGTGCACCTGTTTTTCTTTAATTGTATTCAATAAATTCTCATAAGCACGGGTAGTAACCATATTTACCTCGCTGAGCTTTGGCATAATAACGTTAGTTACCTCGTAATTTTCAAGAATCGTTACAGCGCCGCCCATATGGTCGTCATGCTGGTGAGTAATGATAAGATAATCAATTTTGCTAATACCCAAAGATTGCAAAGCCTCTCTGATTTTTACCGTTTGGTCGGGCGTGCCCGTGTCAATCATTAAAACTTTTCCGCCGTTGCAAATAATCGAGCAGTCACTTTGATCTACATTAAGATAATAAACAGCAAGCTCGGAATCAAGAGCACCTGGGTAGTTTTCAACTAAACCTGCATTATTATATGCGTTTTTCCAAGCGTCGCCGTTTTTGCGGTCAAGAAATTCAACGGTAACGGCAAATATTATAACAAGGAGTATTATGGAAACGGTAATAAATCTTTTCATATTACCTTTCGGCAAATACGCGTTAGGATTACTTTTTCCGTTTTTGTAAACCTTTTTGTCTGCCATTCTTCTGTACCCCCTTTTTCATATTTCCACCGTGTGATTTTTTAATATTCTTTCCGTCGTTTCTGAATTTAGCAATATCAGCGCCCTTAGGTGCAATAAGACACTTTTCCCCGTGCCCGATAAGATCTGTTCTGCCAGTACGCTTCAGTGCTTCAATAACCAAATCATAATTTTTAGGATTGAAATACTGCATAATTGCGCGTTGCATTGCTTTGTCGTGGGGATTTTTAGCAACGTAAACAGGCTCTAAAGTATAAGGATCCAATTCAGTATAGTACATTGCAGTTGAAATTGTGCCCGGTGTCGGGTAAAAATCCTGCACCTGCTCAGGGTGCAAATGCTCAGATTTAATAAACTCAGCAAGACCTACGGCATCCTTAAGCGTAGCCCCGGGGTGAGATGACATAAGATAAGGAACTAAATACTGCTCTTTACCAATTGATTTAGTATATTTAAAATACTTTTTCGAAAACTCTTTATAAGCTTCAATATGCGGTTTGCCCATTTTATCAAGTACTGCCGCAGAGCAATGCTCGGGCGCAACCTTTAACTGACCGCTCACATGATGCTCAACCAGCTCTTTAAAGAAAGCGTCATTTTTATCACTTAAAAGGTAGTCATAGCGAATACCCGACCTTATAAACACCTTTTTAACCTTTGGAATGGATCGCAATTCCCGTAAAATGTCTAAATATTCTTCGTGTGTTGATACAAGCTTTTTGCAAGGAGTGGGCGCAAGGCACTTTTTGCCTTTACAAAGACCGACTTTTTCCTGAGTGTCGCAAGACGGTCGTCTGAAATTTGCAGTAGGACCGCCCACATCGTGAATATACCCCTTAAATCCGGGAAGAGTTGTCAAAAGCTTTGCTTCTTTGACTATTGATTCTCGGCTTCGTGATGTAACATATCTTCCCTGATGAAATGCAATAGAGCAAAAATTGCAAGCTCCGAAGCACCCTCTGTTATGAGTTATTGAAAACTCAACCTCAATTAGCCCCGGAACTCCGCCTGCATCTTCATACATAGGGTGATAAGTTCTTGTATACGGCAAATCGTAAATTCTGTCAAGCTCTTCCGTTGTAAGCGGTTCCATTGGGGGATTTTGCACAAGCATCATTTTACCGTGGCGCTGTTTAAGCATTTTTCCGCGGATATGATCCTGCTCGTCCTGCTGTAAGCGGCAGGAAATTGCATATTCCTTTTTTGAAGATGAAACATTCTCAAAAGACGGGCACTCCACACCGCCGAAAGGCGTTTTTTCAACGGGTACTGAATAACAAGTACCCTTAATGTCAGTTAAATCTGATATTTTTTCGCCGTTATTAAGCCTGTTTGCTATCTCAACAGTTTGCTTTTCGCCCATACCGAAAGAAATAAGATCTGCGCCTGAATCAAAAAGAACAGACGGACGAATTTTATCGTCCCAATAGTCGTAATGAGCAAATCTTCTGAGGCTCGCTTCAAGACCGCCTATAACTATCGGTATATCACCGTAAATCTCACGGATTTTTTGTGAATATACCGTAACGGCTCTGTCAGGGCGCAAACCCGCTTTTCCGCCAGGCGAATAAGCGTCACTGCTTCTTTTTCGCTTCGCAACGGTGTAATGCGCAACCATAGAATCGATGTTACCGGAGGATACGAAAAAGCCAAGCCTCGGTCTGCCGAAAACGGTAAAGTCGCTGTTTTTGTGCCAATCCGGCTGAGCAATAAAACCTACTTTATAGCCTGCGTTTTCAAGAACTCTCGTTATAATTGACGGGCCGAAGCTGGGATGGTCAACATACGCGTCACCCGACACATACACAAAATCAACCGAATCCCAACCGCGGTCGGTCATATCTTTAAAGGATACAGGCAAAAAGGAATTATCAATCATAATTATCTCCGTTGTTTCCCATATCCGATACCGCATCGGAAGACATAGCGTTCATTTCAAACCACTGCTGTTTTGTAAGAAGAACCTTACGGGGTTTACTGCCCTCATACTGACCGATAACGCCTTTTTCCTCAAGCTCGTCAATAATTCTTGATGCTCTGGCATAGCCGAGCTTTAACCGCTTTTGAAGAAGCGTGGTAGACGCAGACTGAGCCTCAACCACAACTTCGATTGCTTTTTTAAGGATCTCATCATCCCCCGACGGTAAGTCCCCTGACATATCAGCGGAAGAACCGTTCTTCTTTCCGTTAGCAGATGCCTGTGCTAACTGTTCAATAGCATCGTTAACATCAGAGTCATATTCCGTATCTTTCTGTTCCTTAATGAATTTAACTACCTCTGCAACTTCATTTTCGGAAAGGTAACAACCCTGAACACGAATCGGCTTCGGAATACCAACCGGGTAATAGAGCATATCGCCGTTACCGAGAAGCTTTTCTGCACCTACAGAATCTATAATTGTACGTGAGTCAATTTGCGAAGAAACAGAAAGTGCAATTCTTGACGGGATATTCGCTTTAATAAGACCCGTAATAACATCAACAGACGGTCTCTGCGTTGCAATAACAAGGTGCATACCTGCGGCTCTTGCCATCTGTGCAAGACGGCAAATTGAATCTTCTACCTCATTGGGAGCCGCCATCATAAGATCGGAAAGCTCGTCAATAAAGATTACGATTTGCGGCATCTTCTTAAGACCTTCGCTTTCGCAAATGCTGTTATAGCCCGAAATATCACGAACATTGTTATCGGAGAACTTTTTATATCTTTGAAGCATCTCGGAAACTGCCCAGCCAAGCGCACCTGCTGCCTTTCTGGCGTCGGAAACAACGGGAACAAGCAAGTGCGGAATACCGTTATAAATAGTAAATTCAACTTGCTTCGGGTCAATCATTAAAAGCTTTACTTCATCGGGAGTTGCATTGTAAAGCAGGCTTACAATCATTGTGTTAAGGCAAACGGATTTACCCGAGCCCGTGGTACCTGCTATGAGCAAGTGTGGCATTTTGGCAATGTCCGAATAGATAAAGTTACCTGCAACGTCCTTGCCAAGCCCCACCGTCAGCTTAGATTTTGCTTCTCTGTACTGCCCTTGGTCAATAACCTCACGAAGAGTTACCATATTTCTGTTTTTATTGGGTACTTCTATTCCTACGGCAGATTTATTAGGGATAGGCGCTTCAATTCTAACACCCGACGATGCAAGATTTAAAGCAATATCATCAGTTAGATTGGTAATTTTACTTATTTTAACGCCTGCAGCAGGCTGGATTTCATATCTTGTAACAGACGGACCTCTTTCAATGCCTACAATTCTTGTTTCAACGCCGAAGCTTTTAAGAGTATCAACAAGCTTTGTTGCATTTTGCTTTAGCTCAGCCTCGAAATCGGCTTTACTGTCATTATTCGGCTTTCTCAGACACTCAAGGGTCGGAAGCATATACGGAGTTTCTTCTTCTCCCTCTTCATCTTCCTCAAATTCAAGATTTTCGTCATCAATTATTTCGGGTAAATTTTGCTTCTTTTCCGGCTCTTTTTGCTCCTGAGTTTCTACTGTACCTCTTATAATATCGTCAAGATTTATTACTTTGTCAATTTTTTCCGTATGTATTTCCGAATCTATTTCTGTGCCTTTCATTTCTGACAGGGGTATCAATTCAGGCTTTTCTTCAGGCTCAAAAGAAATGTCACTTTCGTCAGATAAAATAGGCGGTGTTGTAATGGGATCAGGGCCTAAATCAACATCAGGATTAAAGGCTTTTCTTTTTTCTTTCTTTTCTTCATGAAGAGCTTCTGCCTTGTCGCTGTATTCAGAGATTTTTTCCCCTGTAAATTCACCGATTTTTTTAACAGGCTTTGAAATGCCGCGGTAAATATTTGCAATTGTGAGCCCTGTGACAACCATTATTACAACAAAAAGAATTATAAAGAGAATTATAAGTGAGGCGAGCTTATTGCCACCTGTTATTAAAAGAAACAGACCGCCGAGAAGCGCGCCCAATGCGCCGCCACCCGTCATTTTGCCTTCAATGCTGAAATTCTCATAAGCAGCGGCGACTGCCTCAAAATATCCGCTTTCGGGATTGCAGTTAAAAATATGTATTATTGCAGATAAAAGGAATGTAATAGCAAAGGCATATATCAGCTTGTTAAATACCTTTTGACTTTTCTCGTTTCGCTCCAATGCCAAAACAACCGAAAGCGCAAGAAGCAAAAGCGGAAAGACGAATGTTCCGAATCCAAACAAGCCGAAAAGCAATGTTCTCAGCAGTCCCCAAAGTCCGCCTGCGTCAATTAAAGCAATGCAAAGCCATAAAAGCGAAGCGGCAAACATAAAAATCATAATTAACTGCTTGTTACTTTTCCTGTTCTCGCCAACCTTTTTTTGATTTTTTCGTGGCGCATTATTATTTTTTTTGTTCGTTGCCATATGTAACTTCTAACTCCTTTAATAAAGAATACCGCAAAAGGTATTCATCTAATTTACATTATTCAAAAATTCAAGTGCGTCGTTAAAATTCCCGACAGCATCAATAAGCCCTTCTTTTACTGCAGCCGTGCCGTCTAAAACGGAACCTACATCCATAACCAATTCTTCGGTAGAAAGCATCAGCTCGCGAAATCTTTCGGGAGAAATATTCGAATTTTTAGACACAAAATTCACAATTCTTTCCTGCATTCTTTTAAAATAAGAAAAGGTCTGAGCCGTTCCCAAAACAACGCCGTTCATCCTGACAGGGTGAATTGTCATTGTAGCGCTGGGCACAATAAAGGACTTGTCCGCAGAAACTGCCAACGGCACGCCTATTGAGTGACCGCCGCCGAGAACGACAGAAGCGCTTGGCTTTTTAGTCCCTGAAATCAATTCGGCTATGGCAAGCCCTGCCTCAATATCGCCGCCGACTGTGTTCAAAACTATTAAAATCCCTTCAACAGACGGGTCTCTGTCTGCTGAAATAATTTGCGGAATTAAATGCTCGTATTTTGTCGTTTTTACATTTGGCGGCAAAATGTCGTGACCTTCAATTTGACCGATAATAGAAACGCAGTGAATTTTTTTGCTGTTGTTGGGAATTTCAAAATCCCCGTCATTTAAAATTTGCTGAGAAGCCTCTGCTTCCGTGTCGGGAATATAATCATCCTCGTTTGAATTTATAAACAAATTTTTCAAGGAAACAACACCTCATAATAATTTGGTGTTATTGTTTGCTGAAAAATGCGTATTATTACTAAATATTGTAGCACAACATTTAAAAAATATCAATATTTTGTTAAAAAATATGAATTAAAACAGTTTATTTATTGACAAAATGTTTTCATTATAATAAAATAAAGTTTGTTAAAAAAATGAAAAAGTCAGGAGAATTTTATTTATGGGTATGACTATTGCTCAAAAACTTATTAAATCCCACTTAGTCAGCGGCGATATGACCGCAGGACATGAAGTAGGGCTTAAAATTGACCAAACTCTTACTCAGGACGCAACAGGCACTATGGCTTACTTAGAGCTTGAGGCTATGGACATTGACAGAGTAAAAACTGAGCTCTCTGTTGCATATATTGACCACAATACATTGCAGACAGGCTTTGAGAACGCAGACGATCACAGATTTATTCAGTCTGTTGCCAAAAAAAGAGGCGTTTATTTCTCTCGCCCCGGTAACGGCATTTGCCATCAGGTTCACCTTGAAAGATTCGGCAAACCCGGTAAAACTTTAATCGGTTCCGACAGCCACACTCCCACAGGCGGCGGAATCGGTATGCTTGCAATGGGAGCCGGCGGTCTTGATGTTGCCGTTGCAATGGGCGGCGGTACATATTACATTACAATGCCTAAAATTGTAAAAGTAAATCTTACTGGTAAGCTTAGTCCTTGGGTTGCCGCTAAGGATGTAATTCTTGAGGTATTGAGAATAATGACCGTTAAGGGCGGTGTCGGCAAAATTATTGAATACGGCGGCGAAGGTGTCAGCACGCTTTCAGTTCCCGAAAGAGCAACTATAACAAATATGGGTGCAGAGCTGGGGGCTACTACCTCAGTATTCCCCTCCGATGAAGTAACAAAGGCCTTCCTTAAAGCACAGGGCCGTGAAGAAGATTGGATAGAACTCAAGGCAGATGAAGATGCAGTTTATGACGAGGTAATTGATATTGATTTGTCAGCTCTTGCTCCCCTTGCGGCTCAACCTCATATGCCGGATAGAGTAAAATCTGTAACTGAAATCGGAAAAATCAAGGTCGATCAAGTTTGCATTGGTTCATGTACCAATTCTTCGCTTCTTGATATGATGAAGGTTGCGGCAATTCTTAAGGGCAAAACCGTTTGCCCGTCAGTAAGCCTTTCAATAGCTCCGGGTTCAAAGCAGGTTCTTAATATGATCGCTCAGAACGGCGCACTTTCCGATATGATAGACGCCGGTGCAAGAATCCTTGAAAGCGCTTGCGGTCCGTGCATCGGTATGGGTCAGTCGCCTAACTCAAAAGGCATTTCACTGCGCACCTTTAACCGTAACTTTGAAGGCCGTTCAGGTACTGCCGATGCAGGTATTTACCTTGTAAGCCCCGAAGTTGCGGCGGCTTCCGCATTAACGGGTTATCTTACCGACCCGAGAGATTTGGGTGAATTCCCCGAAATCACGCTTCCCGAAGAATTTATTATCAATGATAATATGGTTGCTGTTCCTGCCTCACCCGATGAAGCAAAGGATGTTGAGGTAATGTACGGTCCTAATATTAAGCCGTTCCCCACAAGCGAGCCTATGACTGAAGATATTACGGCAAAGGCGGTTCTCAAAGTGGGAGATGACATTACAACAGACCACATTATGCCCGCTGGCGCAAAAATTCTTCCTTACAGAAGCAACATACCCTATCTTTCACAGTTCTGCTTCGGCGTATGTGACAAAACTTTCCCCGAAAGAATTAAAGAGGAAGGCAAGGGAATTATTATAGGCGGTGCAAACTACGGTCAGGGATCTTCCCGTGAGCATGCTGCTCTCGTTCCCCTTTATCTCGGTGTTAAAGCGGTTATCACAAAATCCTTTGCAAGAATCCATTGCGCAAACCTTATAAATGCAGGTATTCTTCCCCTCAATTTCGTAAATCCTGATGATTACGACAAGATTACGCAAGGCGATGAATTAAGTCTTGAAGGAATAAAGAACGCAATTATCAATTCTGCTCCTGCTGTTTTGAAAAACATTACGACCGGTGAAAGCTACGAATTGAAATACGACCTGTCAGAAAGACAGAAAGACATTATTCTTGCAGGCGGTCTTCTCAATTACACAAAGAAAAGTATGTAATTCATATTATTAGAAAGGCTTAGGTAAACTTTATGGAAAATCAAATTAAAGAAGCTGTTTCAAAGTTTGAAGCGCTCGTGCGTGAACAGCTTGAAAGAAACGAAAAAATTAAAGCAACAAAGGATTTTACCGATTTTGACAATCTTGATAAAATCGTTATCGGTATTTGCGGCGGCGACGGTATAGGCCCCATTATTACGAAAGAATCGGCAAGAGTTATTGAATTTTTGCTTGAAGATGAAGTTAAGAGCGGAAGAATTGAGCTTAAATATATTGACGGTTTAACAATTGAAAACCGAGTTGCAGTTATGAAAGCAATTCCCGATGATGTTCTTGAAGAGCTAAAACAATGCCATGTTATTCTTAAAGGGCCGACTACCACTCCGCAAGCAGGAGATCCGTGGCCGAATATTGAAAGCGCAAATGTTGCAATGCGTAAAGCGCTTGACCTGTTTGCAAATGTTCGCCCCGTTAAAATCCCCGAACAAGGCATTGACTGGACTTTCTTCCGTGAAAACACCGAAGGCGCTTATGCAGTAGGCTCTAAGGGTGTTAATGTTACAGACGAGCTCGCTATGGACTTTGTTGTTACAACAACCGAAGGCACCGAAAGAATTGCAAGAATCGCTTATGAATATGCAAAGAAAAATCATAAGGAAAGAGTGTCAATTATCAATAAAGCAAATGTTATTAAGACAACAGACGGCAAATTCCTTCGTCTTTGCAAAAAAATCGGTGAAGAATATCCCGAAATCATTACAGACGAATGGTATATTGACATTACAACCGCAAAGCTTATTGACGAAAAGCGAAGAAGAGATTTCAAAGTATTCATTCTTCCGAATCTTTACGGCGATATTATTACCGACGAGGCGGCAGAATTTCAGGGCGGCGTAGGAACGGCAGGCAGTGCAAACCTCGGCAAGCGTTACGCTATGTTTGAAGCAATTCACGGCTCAGCTCCGAGAATGATCAAAGAAGGCAGAGGTCAGTATGCCGATCCTTGCTCAATGCTTCGTGCAACGGTTATGCTTCTCTCGCACATCGGCAAGCAGAAGGAAGCAGATATGCTTGAGCGTGCTCTTGATATTTGCATGCTTGAAGAGAAAAAGCTTACAATTACAGGCAGAGCTGACGGTGCTACCTGTGAAGAATTCGGCAACTATGTAATGGAAACCGTTAAAAAGATTTCAGATTGAGGATACAGATATGAGCAAACCTGAAGGCGTTTCTATTTCAGTAATTAAGCGTCTCCCCCGCTATTACAGATTTTTGGGTGAACTTAAAGAACAGGGAATTATCAGAATTTCTTCAAAGGATCTTTCTGCTAAAATGGGATTTACCGCATCGCAAATAAGGCAGGATCTTAACTGCTTCGGCGGCTTCGGTCAGCAAGGCTACGGTTATAACATTGAAAGTCTTTATGAAGAAATCGGCAGAATTTTAGGTGTCAATAAAACGAGAAATGCGATTTTAATAGGTGCCGGTAATTTGGGCAGAGCGGTTGCACTTCATATGAGCTTTGAAAAAAGAGGCTTTAATATAATAGGTATTTTTGATAAAAACGCCGCTCTTTCCGGACAGATTATCCGCGGCCTTCCCATAAGACACACAGACGGCATTTACGATTTTTGTAAAGATAACCACCCTGTTGTTGCAGTTTTGTGCATTCCGAGCGCCGCCGCAAAAGAACTTACTCCGGAGCTTGTGAAATTAGGTATTAAGGGCTATTGGAATTTCAGCCATTATGATATTGCTTCGGATTTTCCCGATGTTGCAGTTGAAAACGTTCACCTAAGCGACAGTCTTATGACGCTCAGTTACAAAATTTCAAATTTTTGACAAAAAAAGGAGTTTCTTTTGAAACTCCTTTTTAAAGTTGTTTAATTTTCTCAAGACAGTCAGGACAAATTTTCATTCCGTTAAATTCTTTTAAATCGTCACAGCTGTCACAAAAAGAACAGGAAGGTTGAAATCTTTTTAAGATAATTGAATCTTCCGTATAAAGCACTTCAAGGGAAATATTTTCTTCAGGCCTTGCCTTAAAAATGTCCTTAATCAAGTGTTTGGGAATAACAACTCTTCCGTTATCGTCAATAGGTCTTACTATCTTAGAAGATTTCATCAAATTCACCGCCTTTTCAATGCAATATATCATAAATCGACAGAAAAGTCAATTAAAATATATCCCAAAAAAGACAAATTTCTTAATAATTTTGTGCTTTAACCATAAAAAATGCCTGTTCCCTTTGGCATACGGGGCAAATACCGGGAGCTTCTTTTCCGAAATGAATGTGACCGCAATTTCTGCAAATCCACATTACATCATTTTCTTTTGTGAATACCAAACTGTCTTCAATGTTTGTGAGAAGTTTTTTGAAGCGTTCTTCATGCTCTTTTTCAATTTCTGCAACCTTTTCAAATAAAAATGCTATATGGTCAAAGCCCTCTTCTCTCGCTGTTTTTGCATATTCGGGGTACATATCAACCCATTCATAATTCTCGCCTGAAGCGGCATCGTTTAAGTTTGCGGGAGTTGCGTTGAGCTCACCGTTATTTACCTGCTTTAACCAAATTTCAGCATGGGCTCTCTCATTATTTGCCGTTTCTTTAAATATTGCGGCTATTTGCTCGTACCCGTCCTGCTTTGCTTTAGCTGCATACAAGGTGTACTTATTCATCGCTCTCGACTCAGCAGTAAATGCAGATAAGAGATTCTGTTCGGTTTTTGATCCTCTAAGTTCCATAATAAAACCTTCCTTTCGTAATTTATATTACAAATATTTCCCTTTTAAATAAAAATATTCAATCAAAAGCTTATACATAGTGACAAAAGGAAGTTTGCGTGGTAAAATTATTTTAATAAACAGAATAGGAATATTTGAATGGAAAATTTAAAAATAATTGCCCGAATTTACAACGACTACACGGAAAAATTCGGAATCCCGAGGCAAAGCGGAATAATTGACATTGAATCAAAAATCATATTTGAACCTGAATTTAGAAACAGAGAGGCCTTTCGGGGCCTTGAACAGTATAATTATTTGTGGCTTTTGTGGGATTTTTCGGAATCTCACGGTGAATGGTCGCCTACCGTAAGACCGCCGAAGCTTGGCGGAAACACACGAATGGGCGTATTTGCAACCCGTTCCCCTTTTAGACCCAATTCAATAGGGCTTTCATCGGTAAAGCTAAAAAAAATTGAATTTACACAAGATAAAGGCCCTGTAATAACCGTTTTAGGCGCCGATATTTTAAACGGCACTCCGATTTATGATATTAAACCTTATATCAAATACGCCGATTCACACGAAGATGCCAACAACGGCTTTGCGCTTTCCGATATTTCAGATTCACTTTATGTCGAAATCTCGGAAAATATGTTATCAGTTGTAGGCTCTGAAAAACGGGATATATTACTTAAAATTCTTTCTCAAGACCCCAGACCTGCTTATAAACAAGATAACCAAACAGAATACGGAATTAAATTTGCTGAGTATAATATTAAATTTAAGGTAAACGGTAAAAAGCTGACAGTCACAGAAATCGAAAAGGAAAAAGAGCCATAACGGCTCTTTTTATTTTAGTGAAAAGTTTTCACAGTCGTTTATGATTTTGAATTTACGCTTTGTTTTATCCCTCGGAATTACCCGTAACTTTTCCACGGAAATATTTTTTGCATGGCGAACATATATGCCGTAGGCGTTTAAATTCCTAAAACGGTTTGCTTCGGGATATTCTTTTTCCTGCTCGGGAACTTTAAATCTAAAATCTCGGTAATCTTTTCCATTGCTATATTTTACATTTATGTTGCTTAGCGTAACTGTATCAACTTTTTGTGACGGAATGCCCATAATCATTATAGGAATTTCAGCATTTTTTGCATTAACGTCAGAAATATTTATATTTTTCAACGCCCCTTTTCCGTCAAGCTCGGGTAAACGGTTACGGTTTCTGTTATTAAGACGAATAAATATAGGACAAGCCATAGAGTTAATGTCAATATTTCTAATGTTGACATTTGATACAGTCGCACCGTCACAGGATTCAAGTGCAATTCCCGATGCGCCTGCAGGAAAAATATCGGTTAAGTAAAATTTACAATTTTCAACCGTAACATCTGAAACGTCTAATGAGCTTTCAGTTCCGATTTTAAACGAATTGGTGCACGAAATTACTTCACAGTTGCCGACATAAATATTGTTCATTGATTTGTCGCAGGCAATATCGTGTGAATTTTTTAGAACTATTCCGTCATCCCCTGTTGAAACAAAGCAGTTTTCAACTGTAACGTTTGACGAACCTGAAATATCAATTCCGTCTGAATTTGCAACATGACGGTTATTGTTAATAACCGTATGAGTTACTTTAACATCGTTGCACATATTTATATTAAGTGTCCAGAATGCGGAGTTTTCCAAAATTATATTTGAAACTCTCACCTGCTCGCAATTCTGAAAATGCACAAGAAATCCGTATTTACTTTTGTGGGCAAAACGAATGCGTTTTCTGTATTCCTGCCGTAAATCCCAAACATCTAAGGTTTTGGAAAACGGCTCGGTTTTTGGCGGTAAATACGGTTTTATTGAGAAAAAGTTACCCTCACCGCATATTTTACCGGGACCGAGTAAAGCGACATTCTTGCAATTTTGAGCAAGAATCAAACCGTTTTTTATGTAGTCCTCACGGTTGTCCGGTGTTTTTGTATTTACAATGTAATCTTTTGGATTATGAGAGGCAACTATCGCTGAATTTCTTGCAATATAAAGAGCTACATCGCTTTTAAGAAATACCGTTCCTGAAGTGAAACAGCCACCCTCAACAGCGACAATTCCGCCGCCGTTTTCACTGCAAACGGATATTGCTTTATTTATTGCATCGGCGTTATTTATATTTTCGTCATTCGGAACAGCGCCGTAGGATATGATACTGTAAACGTTATCTTTAGGAACAGAAATGTTATAATTTATATATTTTTCATAAGGTACATTTTCAAAAAAGTCACCTTTATATATTTCAGAAAAAATTTCATCACTTGATATTTTGAAATCCTTTTGCAGTTTCGGAAAAAAAGAACCTATATGATTTATAAATCGGCTCATACTAACACCTCAAATCTATTGTATCACACTACAATTTATTTTTAAATACGGTAATTTTAAATTTTTTTGCGCATAAAATTATCAAAGAACATAATAGAGGTGATTTTATGTGCGGAATCGCAGGAGAAGTATCATATTCGGGGGCAGTCTCAAACAATAAGGATTCATTTTTAAGAATGCAAAAGCTTCTTCACCCAAGAGGACCTGATCAAAAAGGTGAATATATTGATGAAAATGCGGCGCTGCTTCATTCAAGACTGTGCGTTATCGACATTGAGAACGGAAAACAGCCTATGACGGCGGATTACGGTGAAAAAAGATATGTAATCGTATATAACGGCGAATTGTATAACACCGAGGAAATTAAGCGTGAGCTTTTAAATTCAGGACATAAATTCAACGGACATTCTGATACCGAGGTAATTCTTAAATCGTACATTGAGTGGAAAGAAAACTGCGTAAATAAATTTAACGGTATTTTCGCCTTTTGTATTTGGGATAAGAGCGAACAAAAGCTGTTTTTTGCCCGTGACAGAATGGGTGTAAAGCCTTTGTTTTATACATCTGACGGAAACAGCTTTATTTTTGCTTCGGAAATTAAAGCACTGCTGGCTCACAAAAAAGTAAAAGCAGAAATTGATGAAAATTCCCTCGCGGAAATAATTTTTGTAGGCCCCGGCAGAACTCCCGGATGCGGTGTATTTAAAAATATAAATGAAGTGAAGCCTGCCACCTGCGGAACTTTTACAAGAGACGGACTTAAATTTTGGAAATACTGGATTTTAAAAGATACAGAGCATACCGACACCTTTCCGGAAACTGTCGAAAAAGTAAGATTTTTAGTTAAAGATGCAATAACAAGACAGCTTGTTTCCGATGTGCCTGTCGGGACGTTCCTTTCAGGCGGCCTTGATTCGAGCATTATTTCTTCAGTCGCAAACACACATTTTAAGGAGCAGAATAAGCTTTTAAAGACGTTTTCAGTTACCTATAAAGATAATTCAAAATATTTCACCAAAAGCAAATTTCAGCCCAATTCCGACGAAGAATACATTAAAATTATGCAAGATTACCTTGGCTGTGAGCATCATCTTATTACTCTTGACACAGAAGATGTTGTAAATGCACTTTTTGAAGCTGTTGATGCAAGAGACTTGCCGGGTATGTCTGATGTGGACTCTTCCCTGCTCGCTTTTTGTAAGGAAATAAAAAAGGAATGTACGGTAGCACTCTCGGGCGAATGCGCTGATGAAATTTTCGGCGGATACCCCTGGTACAGAGATAAAGAAATACGAATGATAAACGGTTTCCCGTGGGCGCAGTCAACAGATTACAGAGCAAGCTTTATTAAAGATGACGTCAAACTGCCAAATGCGAGGGAATATGTTGCAGAACGGTATAAAAATACAATAATCAATACCTCAAAAGTTCCGGGACTTAATCAGACGGAATCGCGTATGAAGGAAATGATGAAGCTAAATCTTGAATGGTTTATGCAAACTCTTCTTGACCGCAAGGACAGAATGAGTATGTACTCAGCCCTTGAAGTAAGAGTGCCGTTTTGCGATTACAGAATTGCAGAATATCTTTACACTGTACCATGGGAATACAAGGATTACAAATCATACGAAAAAGGATTACTGCGTGAAGCAGTTAAGGACATTTTGCCCAATGAGGTTTTATGGCGCAAGAAAAGCCCGTATCCGAAAACGCACAATCCCAATTACTTAAAAGCAGTAAGTGAAATCTTATCGGATATTATATCAAACCCCAATGCGCCCGTTTTAAGCTTTATTAAAAAGGATTCCCTTGAAGAACTGTTAAAAGCAAAGCGGGCAGAGCCTTGGTACGGTCAGCTTATGACAACTCCGCAGACAATAGCATATTTCATTCAAATCAACTATTGGATGGAAAAATTCCATTTAACGGTTAAATAATATAATAAATAGTCAAAAAATGCAGCAGTTTCTAAAACCGCTGCATTTTCTTCGTATATGAGTTTAAAATTATATTTTATCAAATCGTTTTAGTCTGTCACGGATATCGTCTTTAAAGATGAACTGATAACCGTTGTTTTCAATTATTTCATCATCTCTCATTATTATGTGAATACCGTTAATTCTCGCTTTTTCGGGGTTTTCTGCTACCAAGCAACGCATACCAAGGTCTTTTTCAAACCTTTGCGCAATATCAAACAGCAGAACTCCGCCGCCGCAAAGAGTAATTCCGTGGTCAGCGGCATCACTTAAAAGCTCAGGTGAGATTTTTTGCAAATTCGAATGTATTTCTGAAATAAGTAATGAAATTTGTTCATCGACAAAAGGAAAAATTTCACTTGATGTCACCTCAAAGGAAATAGGCATTTCATCAACTCCGCTTTTTCCCGAAACCATAAGTGACAGCTCACAGTCACGCTTCATGGCAGAGGCAATATTGTGTTTAATAAAGCGTGCAGTATGTGGACCGATAATGATATCTCTGTCCTTTTTAAAGTGCTTAATGATTGCATTATCAATGTCAAAACTGCCGTGGCGGACTGTTGATGCCGCCGCAATCGTTCCCATAGAAATAATTCCGATTTCAGTTGTCTCGTGACCTAAATCAATTACCATTCTTCCGCCCATTTTTTCCTGAGAAATACCGCACCCCAAAGCCGATGCTAAAATACCCTCAACAAGACAGGCTCTTCCTGCTCCTGCCCGCGTTACTGCATCAAGAAAAACTTTCTTTTCAATACTTGTAACATCAAAAGGCAGAGATACAAGAACATTGGGTTTATATATTCTGTTTCCACAAACCTTAGAAATGTAAGCAGTAAGAATTTTTTCGGCGTAAGTAAAATCCGAAATTACGCCGCCCTTTATCATTTTTGTAATTGAAATATTCGTATCCGTTCTGCCGTCAAGAGAATCTGCCCTCTTTCCGTAAGCAATCGGCGTACCGCTGTCAGAGGCGAATGCAGCAGCAGACAGTTCATCAACGGCATTCGGTTTGTTCTCAGTGCACATTCTGAGCGAATATGAACCAAAATCTACGCCTATTTTTATTCCTTTCACGGTATCGCCTCCTTTACGGAAAAATAAGTGTTTATTTCCTTCTAAACTGTTCTTTAAGTCTTAGATCCTTTGACAAAATACGCTTACGAAGACGGATATTTTCAGGAGTAACCTCCATAAGCTCGTCATCCTTAATAAATTCCATAGACTGTTCAAGACTTAAAACGGTGTGAGGAACAAGTCTTAAAGCATCGTCAGAGCCTGATGCACGCGTATTCGTAAGATGCTTATTTTTACATACATTGCAGGTAATATCTTCATTCTTTGAACATTCGCCTACAATCATTCCCTCATAAACGGGAACACCGGGGCCTACGAAGAGCCTGCCTCTGTCTTGAGTATTAAACAGACCGTAGGCTGACGTTTCACCGGATTCGTGGGCTACAATTGAACCCCGCTCACGAGTTTGAATGTCCCCTTTGTATTCTTCATATCCTGCAAAAAGGTTATTCATAATACCGTTGCCGTTAGTGTCTGTCATAAACTCTGAACGGTAGCCGATAAGTCCCCTTGCAGGGATTCTAAATTCAAGATGAGTTGAACCGCCGTCACGGGTGCCCATATTTTCAAGCTCACCTCTTCTTGAGCCGATTTTCTGCATAACGCTTCCGACATACTCTTCGGGAACTTCAACAATGAGTAATTCAATAGGCTCTAAAAGCTTACCGTTTTCAAATTTTGTAATTACCTGAGGTCTTGAAACTTGAAATTCATAACCCTGACGGCGCATAGTTTCAATTAAAATAGATAAATGAAGCTCGCCTCTGCCCGAAACCTTGAAAGTATCCGTACTTTCTGTCTCTTCCACCTTCATACTGACATTTGTTTCAACCTCTTTGAAAAGGCGGTCACGGAGATTTCGAGATGTAACAAACTTACCTTCTTTTCCTGCAAAGGGGCTGTCATTTACAATAAAGTTCATTGAAATAGTCGGTTCATCAATTTTTACAAACGGAAGCGGTTCAATGCAGTCAGGCGCACAAATAGTCTCACCGATATTAAGGTAAGAAATGCCTGAAACGCAAATAATATCACCTGCGGCGGCACTGTCTACTTCAACTCGTTTTAAACCTTCAAATTGATAAAGACGGGATATTTTGACATTTTCTGTTGTACCGTCTGTTTTGCAGAGCACAACGCTGTCATTTTTCTTAAGCGTTCCCCTTTCCATTCTGCCAATGCCTATTCTTCCGATATAATCGTCGTAATCAAGGCTTGAGAAAAGAACCTGAACGGGCTCGTCAACCTCACCCTTAGGCGGTTCTATGTTTTCAATAATCATATCAAACAGCGGGCGCATATCACCCTCTCGTACACTTGAATCAAGGGAAGCGTAACCGTCTTTAGCAGAGGCGTAAATAACAGGAAATTCAAGCTGATCTTCATTTGCACCGAGTTCTATAAACAAATCAAGAACCTCGTCAATTACCTCGGCAGGTCGGGCTCCCGTTCTGTCAATTTTATTGACAACAACCAGCACTTTCTTTTCAAGAGCAAGAGCCTTTCTCAAAACAAACCTTGTCTGCGGCATACAGCCTTCAAAGGCATCAACAAGAAGCAAAACGCCGTCAACCATTGTAAGAATACGCTCAACCTCGCCGCCGAAATCAGCGTGGCCGGGTGTGTCTACTATATTGATTTTTACATTGTCATACTGCACAGACGTATTTTTTGAAAGAATTGTAATACCTCTTTCACGCTCAAGGTCATTTGAGTCCATAACTCTTTCCTGAACAACCTCATTCGTTCTGAAAATACCGCTTTGTTTTAACAATTCGTCAACAAGCGTAGTTTTTCCGTGGTCTACGTGCGCAATAATCGCTATATTTCTTACATTTTCTCTCTTTTTCAAAAGTTTCACCTTCAAATAATTTTTCGACTAATAATTTTATCACTAATTGACGAATAACGCAATAAAAAAAGCGTATTCTCTTTACAAATTTGCATTTTTGATATAAAATTTAGTTGTATTAAATTTTAAATGGTGAATTTTATGAAACAAATACTGAAAAGTGTTAAAAATTTCATAAAAGAGACGGACAAGATTTTACTTTTTCTCTGTTTGGTAACCTCTTTGTTCGGTTCAACAATGGTTTTGAGCGCAACCTTGCACACTGCGGCTGAGGGTGTCCGTTTTACCCGTGACTTTAAGGTTATGATTGCGGCAGTTTGCGTAGGGTTAATTGCGGCAGTCATAATTTCTGCCATAGACTATGAATTTATTATGAAAATATGGCCTATTATAGCGGCGGTAAGCATCGGGCTTATGCTGTTGCTTTTTGTACCCGGTGTGGGTGTCGGACCTGCTGAACGCCCCGATGCCAAAACCTGGATTTCGCTTGCAGGCGGCAGAATATTCTTTCAGCCGTCGGAAATTGTTAAAATCGGATTTATTATCACCTTCGGCGTTCATCTTCAAAAGGTTAAGGGCAACATAAATCATATTTTAACGCTTATTCCCCTGGCTTTGCACGCTTTAATTCCAATTGTACTCGTTGTAAAATCGGGTGATATGGGCTCGGCTCTTGTGTTTATGATAATCACCATTGTTATGCTTTTTGTTGCAGGGCTTCATTGGCTTTACTTTGTTGCAGGCGGAGTTTTAGTTCTTGCCGCCCTTCCCCTTGCGTGGATATTCCTGCTGGAAAATATTCAGAAAAGCAGATTTTTGGCGCTGATTTACCCTGAGCTTTACCCTGACGTTATCTACCAACAAGAGCGAGGACTTGCCGCAATCGGCGGCGGAGGACTTACGGGGCAAGGCTTGTTTAAAGGGAATTTTACTCAGCTCGGCATAGTTCCGGAAAGTCAAAACGATATGGTTTTCTCAGTAGTTGGCGAAGAGCTTGGATTTGTGGGTTGCGTTATTGCCCTGTTGCTTTTAACACTTATTGTTATCCGCATTGCAAGAACCGGCAAGCACGATAAAGTTGGAAACACAAAGGTTATGTGCTACGGCGTAGTTGCAATGATAGCCGGACAGGTTATTATAAATATAGGTATGTGTTTACAGCTTTTACCGGTTATCGGTATCACATTGCCCTTCTTCTCAGCCGGCGGCTCGTCAAATCTTTGCTTGTACTTAGCGATAGGTCTTATTTTGAGCTTTTACAGATACAATCAACAACGAGATATTATTGATATAGGTTTTGCGAATATTGATAATCCTTTTAAGGATAATTGATTATTTAATAATGGAAAATTCAAAATTTACTTTATAAAATAATAGCAGAGTTATATCTGGATTATCGGGAGGAAAAAAGTGTATTATTTTTATTCAGTAATTTTTGGCTTGATAGGAGCATTATTTAATGTTCTTTATCACAACATAGTTTCTAAAATAACATTGCCTAAATACATAGATGCGATAATCAACTTTTTATTTATTATCACATTTATCGTAATATACACTTATTTAACTGATGATTACAGACCAACCAATAAAATGTTACTAATTCTTGGATATAGCATTATTATTCTTTTACTTGTTATTAGTGATTGGATAATTAAAGCAAGAAAAAAAGGATAATTTACGACGAATCCCCTTAACTGATTTTTCAGTCAAGGGGATTTTTGTGCTTAAAATTATAGTAAATCTGCAATATCAAGAATTAACTTTTCTGTCTTTTCCCAGCCAAGGCAAGCATCGGTAATTGATTTACCGTAAATTCCGCAACCGATAGGTTGACTGCCGTCTTCAATGTAGCTTTCAATCATCAAGCCTTTAACAAGGCTTGCTATCTCGGGATTCCAGCGCATATTGTTTACGATTTCTTTTGCAATTCTGATTTGCTGAATGGGGTCTTTGCCTGAATTTGAATGGTTAGTATCAACAATTACGGCAGGATTTAAAAGTCCTGATTTTTGGTAAGCTTCATTTAAGTGAACAAGGTCTTCATAATGATAATTAGGCATTGACTGACCGTGCTTATTAACATAGCCTCTGAGTATTGCGTGAGCGTACTCGTTGCCGTTAGAATGAACCTCCCACCCTCTGAAAATGAATGTATGCTTATGCTGAGCAGCAGTAATTGAATTCATCATAACCGAAATGTCACCGCTTGTGGGGTTTTTCATACCTACGGGAACATCAATTCCGCTGGCGGTAAGTCTGTGCTGCTGATTTTCAACACTTCGAGCACCAATAGCTATATAACCGAGCAAATCGTCAAGATACTTTGAGTTTTCGGGATAAAGCATTTCATCGGCACAGGCAAATCCTGTTTCTTGAATTGCCTTCATATGAAGCTCACGAATAGCAACAATGCCTTTGAACATATCAGGCTTTTGGTCGGGGTCAGGCTGATGAAGCATACCTTTGTAGCCGTCACCCGTTGTGCGGGGTTTATTTGTATAAATTCTCGGAACGATAAAGATTTTATCCTTAACCTTCTCCTGAATTTCGCGAAGTCTGCCGATATAATCAAGAACGCTGTCGTCACGGTCAGCAGAGCACGGGCCGATAATGAGAATAAATTTATCGCTTCTACCTGCAAAAATGTCTTTAAGCTCAGTTAAGCGTTCATTAACAGCCGCCTGAACCTCAGCAGATGCCGGATACATTTGCTTTACTTCTTGAGGAATTGCAAGCTTCCTCTCAAAAATCATATTCATAAAATAGTCCTCCTCTTATTTATCAAATAGCGCTCTGCGAGCGGTGGATTGAATCATTTTCTCTTTTATCTTTTCTATATCTTCATTTTTAAGCATTTCATAGAAACCGTTAAATTCCGAAATAAAGGTTTCCATCTGCGAAAGCAACGCGTCTTTATTAAGCATAAAGAGCTCGCTCCACATATTTTCATTTATCCTCGCAATTCTTGTCAAATCCCTGAACGAGTCGCCAGTGTAATCAACAAGATGCTCGCTTTTTGAACAGGTCATAAGACAAATTGCAATGCAGTGTGTCAACTGCGAAACAAAGCCTATCATTTCGTCATGGGCTTTCGGCGGCAGGGACGAAATCCTTGCAAATCCGAGAGTTTCACCTATCGCTTTGCACATTTCAATGGCATTAAAGGTGTTGGCGTCTGTCGGAACTACAATATAGTTAGCGTCGTTAAAAATTGAATCGTCCGCATTTTCAACACCGTAAACCTCTTTACCTGCCATTGGGTGAGCAGAAATAAACTCAAGGTCTTTACGCAATACGCTCTGTATTTCATAAACAATACATGATTTTACACCCGTAACATCGGTTATTACTGCACCGCTCTTAAACAAATGTTGATTGTTCTTAATCCAGTCAAGGAAAATATGCGGATAAAGCGCAAAAATTATTAAATCGGCTGATGAAACCATTTTTTCATCAATTTCGGTTGATCCGTAATCAATAATTTTGTTGTCAATTGCATATTTTACAGAGTTTTCATTAACATCTATTGCCGAAACCTTGTAACCTTTTTTGTGAAGCCCCATCGCGTAGCTTCCGCCGATAAGACCGAGACCGACTATCAATATATTTAAGTTTTTATCAAGTTTCATAATTAAGATTTACACCTGCTTTCAAAAGCACATCAAAAAAGTCCGGAAAACTCTTTTTAACCGCCTCATATCCTTCCAGTTTTCCGCCCGTTTTACACAGCAAAAATGCATTTGCCATTACTATTCGGTGGTCATTGTGCCCGAAAATATTTTCAGTCGGAGCATGAAAATCCAACGGTTCAATTGTAACCTTGTTATCCCCTGTTATTAGTCTTATGCCAAATTTTGCAAGCTCTGTTTGCATACAGGAGATTCGGTCGCTCTCTTTAAACCGTAAACGGTCGGTTCCCGTAAATATTGCTCCGTTATGTACTCCGGCGAAAGCAAACATTATGGGCGCTAAATCAGGGCAGTCTGTTAAATCAAGCGAAGGTAATCCGTTTTTCAAGGCATCGAAATATTCTAAGCAAATTTTATCGCCTTGAGAAGAATTTGCATCAACACCGAGCACATTTATATCTGCACCGCAGGATTTAAAAGCATAAAGAAACGCGGCGTTTGACCAATCGCCCTCAACGGTTGTATCTTTGGACTTATAACACTGATTTCCTTTGATTTTTATATTAAGACCGTTGTAATCAATTTCTATTCCGAAATTCTTAAGAATGGAAACGGTCATATCAACATAGGGTTTACTCTCAAATGGCGGAATAATATTTATTTCGCTGTCATTTTCCAAAAGCGGTAAAGCAAACAGCAATCCGCTTATAAACTGACTGCTGATATTTCCTTTAACTGAAAAACTGTCGGATTTAAGTTTACCCTTAACCTTTACGCTGTTTAAATCCTTTTGAAATAATAAGCCTTGATTCTTTGCAATATCTTCATATACGCTCAAAGGCCGTGAAATTAGTTTCTGCGTTCCGTTTAAAGTGATTTCATCATTTGATAAAAGGCACAAAGGAATAAAAAATCTTAATGTACTTCCGCTCTCGTTACAGTTAAGCGCCGTACCTTTTAAATTAACAAAATCATTTATGCCTGTAATTTCCGCTGTATTGCCGTTTATTTCGACTTTTGCGCCTAAGGCAGATAAACAATTCAATGTAGCTTTAATATCCTCAGAAAAGGAAACATTGCTGATTTTTGATGTGCCGTTTGCCAGCGCTGCGCAAATTAAAGCTCTGTGCGCATAGCTTTTTGACGGTGGGGCAACAATATTGCCCTTGGGACTTGAGGGACTGATTGACAAAATCATTTATATTCACCTTTTACTAAAAAATCAACTGCATCTGTATATCCCTTGAAGCCTAAGCCTTTAATTGTCTTGACACACGCTAAACGAATATAACTTATCTTTCTAAACTCTTCTCTCGTGTCGGGATCGGAAATATGCACCTCAACAGTCGGAATACCGACACTTTTTACTGCATCAAGCAACGCTACGCTCGTATGTGTGTAAGCGCCCGGGTTTATTACAATACCGTCAATTTTTCCGTAGGCTTCCTGAATTTTATCTACAATGGCGCCTTCGTGGTTCGATTGAAAAAAATCCACCGACACACCTATGCTGTCACAGTGATTTTTAATAAATTCACACAAATCCTCATAGGTTTGCGAGCCGTAGATTTGCGGTTCACGAATGCCTAACATATTTAGGTTTGGGCCGTTAATAACAAGAATTTTCATAATGAAAATGCTCACTTTCTATCTGTGCTACAGCGTCCTCAACAATACCTGTAACAACAATTTTTTTGTCGGCGCAGGAAGAATAAATTCCGTAACGCTCGTTATATCTTTTTTTGAGTGCCTCTATACTTGAGGCAGTCGGTCTGTCAGATGTGGGAACAATTTGCTCAAGAGGTCTGTCAAGAAAATACAAAACGCCGTTCATTTTTAAGGCATCAACATTTTCCTGCCTTAGAATTGCTCCGCCTCCCGTTGCAATAACAACACCTGAAAGCTTAGCAATATTCTTTATAACACTTGTTTCAACGTCACGGAATTTTTCTTCGCCGTGTTTCTCAAAAAAATCAGAAATTTCAGTTTTAATTTCTTTTTTAATCTCAATGTCTGTGTCAATGAAATCTCTGCCGAGTTTTTGTGCAATAGCTTGCCCTATTGTCGTTTTTCCGCTTCCCGGCATTCCAATTAAAACAATATTTTGCTTTTCTGATTTCACACTTTCAAAAATATTATTTAGAAGATTTTTGTCTGCGGATTTGTCCATAAATATTTCATAAGCTCTTATAGCCTGACCTACGAGCATATAAAGTCCGCTTTCGGCGGGGATGCCTTTGCTTTTTGCATCAGCAACAAGCTTTGTTTCGAGAGGATTATAAACCGCATCAATAACGCCCGAAAGAGACGGAAACTTTTCAACGTTTACGGGAGAATATAAAATTTCGGGAAACATACCGACAGGAGTTGTGTTTATAATTATGTCTGTGTCTGCGTGGTTTTCGTAAAGTTCATCGTAAGTAACCGTTCCATCTGCTGAATTTCGGCTGACTTTGATAACACTTTCAGCGCCAAGTGATTTCGCTACGGCAGCAGCAGTTTTTGAGGTGCCGCCTGTACCGAGTACGGCTACTTTTTTACCGTTAAAATCAATGTTATTCTTCTTAATTAAAGCGGTCATACCGTAAAAATCAGTATTATACCCGTAAAGCTTACCGTCACGGTTAACAATTGTATT
>JAFLUN010000008.1:0-4462 GCA_022508785.1 Oscillospiraceae bacterium | reverse complement strand
TTTCATGAATTATTTTTGAAAATGAGTGCGGAAGCTTCTTTCCTATACAACCGTATTCCATGATAATCCTTTCTTGGTATTCGCCATTTTCATTTAGTTGCCAAATAATCCGTTCCGAATCTGAGAGCCAGCATATCTGCCACAACCAGCGCCGTTAATGAATCCTGCACAACACGGGCACGGTGAACAATACACGGGTCGTGCCTGCCATTAAGCTCAATTTCAGCGTTTTCTGATTTTATGAAGTCAACCGTGGTCTGTTTTTGGAAAATTGACGGGGTAGGTTTAACGGCAGTTCTGAATACTATAGGCAATCCGTTTGAAATTCCCCCGTTTATTCCGCCGTTATTATTAGTTAAAGTAGAAATCTTACCGTTTTCACAAACAAACGGGTCATTTGCCTGTGAACCTAACATATCTGCAAGTTCAAACCCCATGCCGAATTCAATTCCTTTAACGGCAGGCATACCGAAAACGGCGTGTGAAATCACACTTTCAAGTGAATCGAACCACGGCTCGCCAATACCTGTGGGAATCCCGTAAACTGCGGTTTCAAGAATACCGCCAACGCTGTCTTTATTTTCAGCCGCCTTTTCAATGGCGGATTTCATTTCGTTCTCTTTATCTGTGTCAAGAACGGAGAAAATTTTATCATCAACAGCGATTAAATCGCTTTTTACATCATCAAAATCTCTGTCCGAAATACCTGCGCATTTTTTTATATGCGTTCCGATATATATACCCTTTTCTCTCAAAGCATCAAGCAAAATAGCTCCAGCGGCAACAACAGGAGCAGTTATTCGCCCACTGAAATGACCACCGCCTCTGAAATCCTCAAAGCCGTGATATTTGCAAAAGGCTGTAAAATCGGCGTGTCCCGGTCTTGCCAGAGAACGGGTTGAAGAATAATCTTTGCTATGCATATCGGCGTTTTTTATAATTAAAGCTATCGGTGTGCCCGTTGAAAATCCGTTATAAACACCGCTAACAATTTCTACATTATCGTCTTCTCGGCGTGCGGTAGAAATTTTGCCGTAAGGCATTCTCTGATGCATTTTTTTGGCAATATAATTTTCATCTATTCTAATTCCGGGAGCTAAACCGTCAAGAACCGCGCCGATAGCCTCTCCGTGGCTCTCACCGAAAAGAGTTAAACTAACAGATGAACCAAACGTATTTTTCACACTATTCACTCCTTGATTATAACGGAAAGCTTCTGCTCAATTTCACCGACAGTCATTTTTTTCATTTCAAATGTGCCTACATCATTAACCGTAACCGTGTTCACAACATTATTCCGCATTTTTTTATCGTGAACAATAGCCAAAATCACTTTTTCGGGATTTATAGAAATTTCGGTTTGAAGATTAAGCTTTTTCAAAACGGGAATAAGCCTTGAACGGACACTGTCACTGCACATTGGAATCATGCCGAGCGCTACACATTCACCGTGATAAAGACCGTGTAAGCCCTCTTCGCTTTCAATTCCGTGGCCTATTGTGTGACCGAAATTAAGAATCATGCGAAGACCTGCTTCTTTAACATCCTGCTCAACGACTTTTCTTTTTATTTCAATAGATTTAAAGAGTATTTCGTCAATATTCTCCATAATATCTGCCGTTTCAAACATTTCGAAAAGGTCGCTGTCTGAGGTAAGGCTCATTTTTACGGCTTCAGCAAGTCCGTTGGAGATTTGGCGGCTCGGCAAGCTTTTGAGTACATCCGGGTCAACAATTACCGTTTTGGGCTGATGAAACGCACCGACAATATTTTTTATTCCGTCAAGGTCAACTGCCGTTTTTCCCCCTATTGACGAATCGACTTGTGACAAAACAGTTGTGGGAAAATTATAAAAATCAATTCCCCTCATAAAGCAAGCAGAAACAAACCCTGCAAGGTCTCCTGGAACTCCGCCGCCGCAGGCTATAACGCTGTCTTTACGGGTAAAGTTCTTTTCAAGCATATATGACAGAATTTTACCGAATTCATTAAGATTTTTGCTCGATTCCCCTTCAGGAACAGTATAAATATAACTCTCGTCAAACTGACTTGCTATGCATTCGGAATATTCTTTCGGTACCCCGCTGTCAGTTACAATTAAAACCTTGCCGTTTATATTTGTTAAATCGGCAAATTTATTGATTGCACCGTGCTCAATAATAATATCGTAACTGTCAGCGCCTAAATTTACCCGTGTTTTCATTTATATCACCTTTTCAGATAGACTTTGCCTCAGAAAAATTGCCTGCGATTTTTAACTTTTCACAGCAAACGGAAAGCTCGTTAAGCATTCGCTGACCCTCGTCACTGCTTTGATCGCCTTCAACCTCAACATAGAAATAATACTGCCACGGAACATCCTTTACGGGACGGCTTCTGAGAATGCGCATATTAAATCCGTGAGCGCAAATAATGTTAACTGCCTTTGCCAATGCGCCGACAACATTATTTACAGTAAACAGTAAAATAAATTTGCCGTTATCTTTGCTGTTATTAACCTGCGATTTTGAAAAAACTGCAAATCTTGTTGTATTGACCGCGCTTTCGTTTATGTCGTGGTCAATAACATCAAGTCCGTAAACGGAAGCGGTTTCTCTGCTGGCAATTGCCGCAACGGATATGTCGTTGAGCGCCGCAACCTGCCTTGCGGCAACAGCCGTATTAGTTGCCTGCTCGCTTACAAATCCGTGTTCTTTTATATAAACATTGCATTGAGAAAGCGCTTGTGGGTGACTTACAACCTTTTTAATATTTTCAAGCGTAGCGCCCTTAACGCCGATAAGATTTTGCTTTACTGGCATATCGTAAATGCCGTTTACGGTCAAATCGCCGCTAAACATTAGGTCAATAACCTGACCCACCTCACCTGCGTAACTGTTTTCAATGGGAAGAACACAGCAGTCGCATTCACCTTCTAATACTGACTTATAAGCCGAATCAAAATCGGAAAATGAAATTGTTCTGCCCTGCGGGAATATTCTCTTTGCGGCAATCTCAGCAAATGCACCCTCGATTCCGCAAAATGCAATTTTCATACCGGAAAGCAGATTTTCCTGATATTTCTTTGAAACGTCCATAAAGGACCTTAAAAGAATATCGTAATATGATTTAAGCTCGTCGCTCGGGAGCCTTTCAACATTTCTCTTTAAAATCAGTTTTTCTCTTTCTTCATCAAAAATCGGAAGACCTCTTTCACCTTTATACTGAGCAACAGTCTTTACAGCGCCCATTCTTTTTATAAAAAGCTCAGCAATCTCTTTATCGGCTTCGTCTATTATTTTCCTTGCATTTTCAAGGTCACTCATATTTGCACCTCTAAACAAAAATTAACCGCTTATTCACAACGAAATAAGCGGTTGAAAAAACATTTAGTAAAAGAACGCACAATGTTTAATCAATCGCATTTATAAAGAAATAATAATAGCGGTAAAAAAACATTATAAGCGCTCCTTTCCAGAAATTAAAGGTATGATACTCTCTTTTTCGTTATTTGTCAAGTGTTTGTTAACAATAAGAGTATACAAATTTATAAAAGCTAACCTGCACACCTGCTGCAAAAAGTATATCCGTTAGACAAATACTGACTTTTTAATTCATCCGACGTAAGTTTAACGGTAAGCTTATTCTCCTCTTTCATATTTGACGCATAACTGCAATTCGGATAATGAATTTTCTTACTGTTTTTATTTATAACGTAAGTTGCAGCATTTCCTTGAGGTTTAGGCTCAGTTGAATTTGCAGATGTTACCTCAGCACTGTTTTGCGTTGTAGGAGCAGTGGTTGGTTCAGATTTTTCGGAAGTAGTTTGATTTTCAGAGTTTGACACATCAGACGGTTCTTTATCAGTTTGCTCGTCACTTGTTGTTTCAGAAGATTTGTCCGAGAAAATTACATAAGGGTCGTTTGATTCATTATTTGTTTGATAATTATAAGTACCTGAACCGCCGTTTGCTATTCTTTTAAGATAACGGTTTGTTGTATTTAACTGAAAACAAATAATCGTAAACAAAACGCAAATTGCGAAGAAATAATACGGGATTCTTGCAGCCTTTGCCTCGCTTGTGAATGCATCTTTAATAAACTTTTTAAGCTTAGATTCGGTTTCATTCTCTTTCATTTTATCTATTCCCCCGAAAAAATTATATCACCACAAACAAAATAATGCAACGAAAAATAAAAAAGGACTTGATTTTATTAAAAATATTCTATATAATATTGAGCGTTGATACGGAGAGTTGTCCGAGCTGGTCGAAGGAGCACGATTGGAAATCGTGTAAACTGCTAAAACGGTTTCGAGGGTTCGAATCCCTTGCTCTCCGCCAGAAAGAAGCACTTGCAACAGCAAGTGCTTCTTTCAATGATGTTTGCCCTAACGGGCAAATGATGCCGCTACGCTAATGATGTTGCCCTACGGACAGTGATGTTGTGCCTTACGGCACAGTTGGCAAACATCACATCACTG
>JAFLUN010000079.1 GCA_022508785.1 Oscillospiraceae bacterium | reverse complement strand
TTTTAAAGAGCCTGAAAACAATATTGAACGGGCGTATAATCAATACAGATGCCAAATGCGCCTTAATAAACGGTATGTCTCATTTATCTTGAACTTGGCATCATTGCCGATGATGCTGTTGTATTTATTCAAAGCAAACGATTCAATTAAAGATGATTCTCATTTTGATGCAGTTTTTTTGGCAGAGGGAAAACCAAATCATATTATTCCAAATGCTTTAAAGAACGAATTTAAGACTTGGAAAAGAGTTGAAGAGCACGGGCAGATGCTTTTATCTGACGACAAAGTTTTTTTTAAGAGTGTTTTAAAAGAGTATCCGTTTTCTTGGCACTTTCTTTTGAAAAGTTTGATTAAGCTTAGAATGTACCGATATGAAATCCAGTCGCATAATCCAAAAGCTATTGTAGTTTGCGGAGAGTATTCGTTTACATCGTCACTGCTTACAGAATATTGCAATAATTTAGGACTTGAACACATCAATGTAATGCATGGAGAAAAGCTTTACTATATGAGGGATTCCTTCTTCTGCTTTAATCGGTGTTATGTTTGGGATGAATTTTACAAAAAACTGTTCACGGAGCTCAGAGCAGAGCCTAATCAGTTTATTATTTGCGTTCCTCGGTCGATGCACTTCTCCGAGGGTAGAAATGTTGAAAAAACGTTTGACTATACATATTACTTAGGTGCAGAGACGGGTGAGGTTTTGGCAAGAGTTGCAGATGCGTTAAAATTACTTGTGAATAAGGGCTCAAGAGTTGCTATTCGGCCGCACCCAAGATACTCTGATTTTGAAGAAATAAAAAACAAGTTTGACGGAATTGTTATTGAAAATTGCGAAGAAATTGATATTGAACAATCCGTTCTCAGAACAAAGAATGTTATATCGCTCTACTCAACGGTTATGAATCAAGCTTATCACAATAACGTTGGAATAGTGATAGACGATGTTTCAAATCCTTCAAAATATGAAAAATTAAATGAATTAAAATACGTTATGATGAACGTACAGCACAGAACTTTGTCTGAAGTGATTGGAGAAAAATATGAAGTCGCTGATAAAAAAGTTAGTATCTAAATTTTGGAGCGCAGTTTCATTGCGCGGAATAAAGCACGGTAACGGTTGCAAGGTTAATTTTAAGTGTAATTTTTCACCAAATACGGTAATCGGAAACAATTGCCATTTTAACGGAATGAATATTTCCGGGAGCGGTAAGGTTATTATCGGTGATAACTTTCACTCCGGTAAAAATATTAGAATATTGACCACATTTCACAATTTTGACAGGGGAAATGCACTGCCTTATGACGACACGGTTTATTCAAAGGATGTCATAATTGAAGATAACGTATGGCTGGGTGAATCGGTTATGATTTTAGGCGGTGTCACCATTGGAGAAGGTGCAGTTATTCAGGCGGGCAGTGTGGTTTGCAAGGATGTGCCCCCGCTCGCTCTTGCCGGCGGTCATCCGGCGGTGGCATTTAAGTACAGAGATAAAGAACATTATGATAGATTAAAAGCGGAAAAAAAGTTTATGTGACGGTTTGGCACAGTATTTAAATCGTATATTCAGAGGAAAAATGAAAGTTTTATTTATAACACCTTATATTTACTCTCCGAAGTTTGATGAACACAGTAAAAACAAAACCGGTTTCGGTATTATGGTGCACGATATTGCAAGTGCAGTCAGCAGACTTTCAAATGAAGTTCTTGTGACAACACACGCTTTCGGTCCAAAACGCTTATGTGACGGGTTTTCTATTACAGAAAATTCACTTTTAAAAAATCTTATTCACGGAAAGTATAAGGGAATATGTAGGTTCAACACAAAGCTGAAAAAATCTGGGGTTTCCTTAAAATCCAGAATCAGAAATATATATTATTATCTGCATCTCGGATATATTGAATATCTGATTAAAACGGAAAACCCCGATATTGTACATATTCACGGGTGTGATACTGTTCTCAAGGAAATAATAGCAATATGCCGAAAGTATAATGTTAAGTTTATTGTAACACTCCACGGCTTATTGCAAGATGCTGATGCCGAAGCGTATTTGAAACAGAGTGAACGTGAGCTGATCAGTAGCAGTGCGGTTGAGAATATACCCATTACTGTAATCAGTTCAAGAATGAAAGAAAGGTTTTTGTCTGAGTACTACGGTGCAGACAGTAACGAAAATATTTCTGTAATTACTAACGCTATTGATGTTAAATGTAAAGAAAAAACTTTTAGTTTGAAGGAAAAGATCGGCGTTAGTGAAAATATGAGGATCATTCTTTCAGTGGGGAATATTTACAAACTAAAGAATCAGATTCAAACGGTAAGGGCTTTTTCATTGCTGCCGTCTGAAATAAAGGAAAACAGCGTTTTGGTACTTGTCGGTACGATAAGTGAAGGTTATCAGATTTTAGAGGAGATTGATCGATTAAATCTTCATAATAAGGTTTTTTGTGTCGGATATGTGCCCCGTGACGAATTAAATAACTATTATTTAGATGCTGACATTACGGTTACGGCGAGTATTACGGAGGGCTTCGGAATCCCGATTATTGAAGGATACATGTACGGAGTTCCGTGTGTTACATTTTCAGATTTAGATGCTATTCCGGATGTTTTTGACGAAAGTGCTATGCTTTTGTGCCGTGAGCGAAGCGACGAAGCGCTGGCTGAAGCAATAAACCAAGCGTTAAATACCCAGTGGGATAAAGACAAAATTAAATCTCACGGAGAAAAATATTCTTTAGAGGCTATGGCTCAGAAATATCAGCAAATGTATCTAAAATTAGAGGGCTGACAAATACCAAGGAAGGAAAGTATTATGCAGACAAATCTTAAATCAAATAACAGAAATCACGCATTGGAAATATTGGTTCCTTTCCTTGGCGTATTTGCTCCATATAAAATATCTGTTATTCCTGTCACAGCTATTATGCTGTTTATAATTGTTTTTTTTCGAAATAAGGGTACATTATTTATTTCCAAGCAGACCATGCCGTACTTGATTTTTGTGCTTTACAGGGTATTTCGTGACGTTGTTCACATGTTTTTTTCGGTTTCAGATCCCATTGACGTACAAGTCAAGCGATTAAGCGAATATATTGTCTTAAACGCACTTATCATCATTATGTGTAATTACGATTTTGATGAGAGAATTCTTTTTAAATGGTGGAAAATTGCCGGTACTGTTTTTGGCGCAGGTATGGTTTATCACGTTGTTCAGTTGCTCATTTTTCATCAAAGCATTCAACCAATCAGTTTGATACCGGGATATATTATATATAATGAAGCGGTGGAGGATTTTACAAGACCGACCTCGTTCTTTTCCGAACCTGCGGCTTACGTCGTTTCCATGCTGCCTCTCCTGTTTTTGTCGTTAAAGCGGCGAAACTTAAAGTGGGCTGTCATAGCTACATTTTTGATTATGATGTCTACCTCTACCATAGGAGTAGTTTTATCAGCACTGCTGTGGGTACTGTTTATTCTTTTTGAAAAAAAGTCAATGAAAACTACGGTTATATCTTTGACATTTGTATTTGTGTTTGTAGTTTTATTTATGTATTTACCTCTCTTTTCCGACACTTTGGAAAAATTGCAGGAGGTTTCCGTAGGTGCAAGTACTTGGGGAAGCCGTGTAAAAGGCCCGTTTGAAATGATATCGGTAATGAAGTGGTATGAATTGCCCTTTGGAACTAATATTTTGGATACGAGAGAATTTGTTTTCCGAAACCTTTCAAGTTTTAAATCAGGATCAGTTCCTGTTCTGTACGTCAATTACGGATATACTGTATTTTTAAATACGATTGCCATGCTTATATACAGATACGGTATTACGGGATTATGTCTTTTCTTGTTTACTTTTAAAAATAAAATGCTTAACAAACACTATGAAGCACGTATGTATGCAATAATGATGATTGTCGCTGCATTTGCGCAAGGTTCTGTAGCATCACCCGATATTGGATTCATAATTGTTCTGTTATATGCAAATAAAAAGAGACGGCAAAACAGCTCGGTCAGGTGATATAATGAAAAAAGTTATGGTTATTTTGGGCGCTTATTACCCAAATCCGTCGGCAAACGGAATATGTGTCGGGCGCGTGGTAGATGAGCTCCTACAAAATGGATACAGTGTTTTCTGTTTGTGCAATTCGCAGTTAGGCGCTCCGGATAAAGAGGATATTGATAATCTTCATATACAGCGAATAAAAGTTAAAGCCCATACAAAGTATAATGAAATTGCGAAAAAAAGCTCAAACAAAATACAAAAGGTCTTTTATTCGTTGCTGAGCTTGTTAAGCGATATTTTCCATATTGTGAAAATGACAAAGAACTTTCCGGTTGCATCAATGCATCATGCAAAAAAGATTTTTAAAGTGGCAAACAGCATCCTTGTTGAGAATGACATTGATACTGTTATAGGTGTTAATATGCCAACTGATACTATGCATGCTGCATATTTGCTGAAAAAAGAACACCCCAATATTGATTTTATACCTTATTGTTTGGATCCGATATATGGTGGAATGGATAATAAGTTTTTGTCTAAAAAAGTTGTCGATAAACGCAATTGTCAATTTGAGCGTAAAATGCTTGAAGCAAGTTCTTTGTTTATTGCTCAGCATGAACACCGGGAGCATTTTGAGAAATGCCACGCACAGTTTGCTGATAAGTTGCGTTTTGTAGGAGTTCCGCTTCTTGTAAACCACAATGATTTAACATTACCGCCGAAAAGGGATAAAAAAGTTTTATTATATGCCGGCGCATTAGCCAAGAGCACAAGAAATCCCGCTTATATTTTCGAGGTGTTTAAGCACATAAATAATGTTAAATTGATTATGTACATATCCAACGGCGAAGAATGGGTTAAAAGCGCGGCAAAGGGCATTTATAATATAGAAATACACGGGAGAATATCCCATGACGAAGTCCTTGCTAAGATGAATGAGGCTGATGCCTTTCTCAATATCGGAAATACACAAACTATGTTCTGCCCCAGCAAAATAGTTGAGTATATAAGCTATGGTAAACCCATAGTATCAACTTATCGAACTGACAATGATACTTGCAGTTATTATATGTCAAAATACCCGCTTGGCGTTTATTTAGACGAGCGTGCTGAAAATGTAAGAGATGCGGCTCAAAAAATCGAAAAAATGATCGCGGACAATACTAAGTTCTTAACATATGAAGAATTAAAAGAACTACATGCTGATAATACTCCCGCTTATGTAGTGGATTTGATTCGCTCATTGCACGGCAG
>JAFLUN010000078.1 GCA_022508785.1 Oscillospiraceae bacterium | reverse complement strand
TGCGTTATAATTGGATTGATGAATATTTAATATCTAAAACAGGTGTAACAAAGGATCATCAGCTTGAATGGAATTGGATTCGTTATCACGTCGGCGGTAAAATGTTTGCCGCAATTTGCCTTGACAGTGACAATAAGCCATATTACATAACATTAAAATCCGACCCCGTGGAAAGCGACTTTTTGAGGAAAGAATATGAGGATATAATTCCGGGGTATTATATGAACAAAACTCATTGGAACTCCATAAAGCCTGACGGGGCAGTTCCCGATGAATTACTGAAAGATTTGCTTGACAAAGCCTACTTGTTGGTTTTAAAGGGCTTCAGCAAGAAAAAGCAGACGGAAATTACAGGGCAGAATTAAATTACTTGCCGTATTAAAAAAGCTATCCGAACAAGGATAGCTTTTTGTTATTTTTTAAGTTTTGTCGGGGAAGCTTACTTTTTTCAGCACAAAGGGAAGAGACAGCAAAATCGCCTTGAAAAGATTATCGGCAATCATACAGTACCAAACTGCAGTCAAATCCAATTTCCAGATTTTTACGCACAAAAAGGTAAACGCTATTCTTATGCACCACATACTGACTGATTCTGAAGCAAAAACATATTTCGTTTTTCCCAGTCCGTAATAAATGCCTTCTAAAACTATCATCAAACCGAAAAACGGTTCTGAGAACGCTACAAGACGAAGCATTTTTGCACCCAAAACTGCCACATTTTCACTGCTTGTAAATACATCCATTAAGGGGTAGGCAACAAAATAAAGAACCGTTCCGCTTAAAATCATCATTACAACCGTTATTAAAATGCTGTTTTTCTGTACTGACCTGAACTTATTTTTATTTCGCTCACCTATTGAAATGCCTATCATTGTTGATGTTGCAGAGCGGAATCCGTAGCCTGCAATATAAAATATCTGCTCGGCGCTCACGGCTATTGAATGTGCCGCAAACACAGTCGTTCCCATTGACGATACAAGCGCTGCAAATACAACGTACCCCATACAGTTAACCGAATGTGTCAAAAACACGGGATACGCTGTTTTAAGGCACATTTTAATTGTATTTTTATCGGGTGATATCATAGCCTTGTCAAAATTCAGCCACTCGCTTTTTCTGTATTCACAGAACATCAGTATTCCCGAAACGGTAAAAGATATTGCAGAGCCTATTCCCGCACCGATAACGCCCATTTTCAAAATGTAAATAAAGCAATAGTTTAAAATGATATTCAGTACATTTTCAAAAAGCGTAATTACCATCGGCGTTTTTGTGTTTTTGGTAGCGCGCAGACACGCCGCCATAACAATATTTACGGCTCTGAAAATCATCGGAACAGATATAATTGCAAAATAAATTGACGCTGTTTTTTGAATCTCCTGTTCCGCGCCCATCAACACGGGAATTACGGGCGAAAGGCCGATGCACAAAACGCCTACAATCACTCCCGAAACAACGGTCAAAATGAAAATCTGTGACGATATTTTCTGAGCATCTGCCTTATTTTTCCTGCCGACTGCTTCTGAAATCATAGCCACGGCGGCAACTCCCAAAGCAGAAAAAATTCCGCCTACAAGCCAGTTAATCGTAGTCGTAACGCTGACTGAAGCCGTAGCTTTTTCGCCTAAATTACCCACCATAGCAGTGTCAACATACTGAAGAAGCGTTGACATTATTTCTTCTATCACTGTGGGTACAGCAAGAAAAATAAGCGTTGCAAGAACACTCTTTTTATTAAATTTTAAAGAGATGTTTTCTTTCATTTATTTCCCCTGCTGTTATTTAAGATTGTTTCATCATAAAATTATATTAACACATTTGATGAATAAACACCATATATTTTTCTTAAAAGCTAAAAAAAGGACGCTTTAAAAAGCGTCCTTTAATTTTTAAAAACCTACTTTACGGATTTTACCGTTACAATATTCCCTTCGGCATTTTCGGGGATTTCAAAGGTAACGCTGTCACCGTTGTTTGTAAGAATTATCTTTTCTGCATCCTTAACGGATACCTTGTAATATGTGGCGGCATCGTCAAGCTTGATATAGAAGTAAGTTTCTCCGCCTGTTGTCGCTGTGCGAATATCGCTTACCGTGCCCGTAACGGTCACATACTTAACCGTATTTTCACCGTTATTATCATTGTCCGTATCCTGAACGTTTCCGATATCAATTTCAACGTTTACGCCGTTCTTTTGAAGCTCGGCGGCATATTTCTCAACACAGTCTGCAAGAGTGGATTCTGCCGCAACAATAGTTGACTGCTTAACGTTAACAAGCGCATACATTTTAACGTATTCGCTGGCATCCTTAAGAGCCATAAAGTATGTGGGCTCGCCGCTGACATTGAGAAGAAGCGGGAAGGTTGCCTTATAGCTGTACTGCTGAACCTTACCTTCGGCAGACGTTCTTGCCGCATCCTCCAATGCACCTGAAACCTGATAATAACGGGCATCCTTCGTTCTTTGATTTATAAGAACAAAGCCGATGATTGCCTGGTCAGAGGTTATTGAGGTTACGCCTGTGTACATATAAACGTCGTCGTTAAGGGCAAGGTAATTGTAGCCTGAGCTTGTAACCTTAACGTCTGTCTGACCTATAATTGAGTTAATGAAGCCGTTTGAGTATTTTCCGTAATAGTTAAACTGCTCGTTAAGAATCTCCGCAGAATAAACACGGTCAAGCCACTGGTACTCTTCGTCGGTCACAAACTTATCAGTTTTGAGCTTAGTTTTCCCCTCAAGATTTGTGGAAATAAGGGTTGTTTTACCTGTTGCAGCGTCAACTAAAATTGCGCCTGTAATATCTCTTCCGCCGAAAAGACCTATGGTCTTGTCAACTACGGGCACTACCCAATAAGGTCTGCCTGTATCGTCAACCTCAAATCTGGGCGTGTCAAACATTAAAGTCGGGTAATTAAATCTGCAATGACGGATAAGGTCCTCGTTAAAATACTCTGCAGGTGAATATTTCATCGGCTCGTCAAGCCTTTGAAGCTCAGCATTTTGAGTTATCATATCAACGATAATATAGGCAGGAATACCGTTCTTTGTGTTCTTCATCCACTTGAAAATATCACCGTATTCAAGGGACTGCACTCTGACGGGCTTGCCTTGATAGTTTATCTGCGTTGAATAAAGGTCGGAAACAGTGAACTGCGAAACGTAATCCGAAAGCTTACCGAGAGCTCTCGTTGCAATCATATTTGAAGCGTCTTTATCGAGCCTCGGAACGCTTGAAAAGTCAATTTCGGCAACCTCTTCGGCAAAATCTCCGTCCTGAACCTTAATAATGTTACTGTAAGATTTTGCTCTGAAGAAAACGGCGCCCGTAAGATAGCCTATGCCGATAATTATTGCCATAACGATAAGAATAATTATCGGGATTTTCATTTTATTTTTAGCCGCCGCCATTTTTTCGGGGCGTGAATAAGCCCCTGCTGAAATTCCGTAAAGACCTATAAAAATAATTATTGAAAATGCAATCCAAATGTACATTTCAATAGCCTTAAAGTTCAGCGCAGGAAGCATAAGATAATAGAGAACTGCGGCAATAACAAGGGTAATTACAAGAGTAATTGCTATTCTTTTGCCGTCAGACATATTCTTTTTCTTTTTGCCTCCGAAATCAACTTTAATCGGTTTCACAAAATCGCCTCATTTCATTTAAATTTAATAAATTTTGGTGCTACCTATATTTTACATTATTTTTCCTGTTTTACAAGAGTATAGACAGAAGATTATGTAATAATACTGTTTTATTTCAATATTTTTTTGCAGTAATCCTTGCAAACGCATTGCTCGCAGTTTGCTTTTCTTGCCGTGCAGGTGTCACGCCCGTGAAGAACACACCTGTGGCAAAAATCGTTGCTTTCCTCAGGCGGAAGTATTTTTTTAAGCTCAATTTCAACCTTTTTCGGATCTTTCGTATCGCAAAGCCCCATTCGGTTTGAAATTCGTATTAAATGCGTGTCCGCCACAACGGCAGGTTTACCGTACACATCGCCCACGATTAAATTCGCCGTTTTTCTGCCCACGCCCGAAAGAGTTGTTAAATCCTCAATATTATCGGGAACTACTCCGCCGAATCTGTCACGCACGCCCTTTGCCATTTCAATAATATCCCGTGCTTTGCCGTGGTAAAAACCGCAGGAATGAATTATTTCTTCAATATCGTGTACGTCTGCATTGCAGTAATCGTCTAAAGTGCGGTATTTTGAAAAAAGAGCGGGAGTGACCGTATTCACTCTCGCATCCGTGCACTGTGCCGAAAGGCGTGTTGCAACCAAAAGCTCGAACGGGTTTTCGGATACAAGACTGCAAACCGCCTGCGTGTATTTTGTTTTTAACGCTTCAATTAAATGTAATGCTAACTGTTTTTTAGTCATTTTTTATCACTTTCCGGATGTTAGTCCTTCAGTCCCAAAAGGTAATCTGCAGAAACATTAAAGAATTTGCAAATTTCAATAATATCTGCCAGTGACGGTTCGGTTGTTCCCGTTTCCATAAACGAAACCTTGCGCTGAGTAATACCCAGGGCGTTTGCAAGATCCTTTTGAGTTATGGTCGGAATCTTGGCGCACCGAAGACTTTTCAGCCGATCTTTAAACTCCATTTTCAACACTCCAAATTTTCGAGTGCGATAATATTACCACAAAAAAATTGATTTGAAAAGGTGCAGATTGAAAATATCTATACAAAGATTTTTGTAGTTTTTTGTAAAGGTATACAAAGTTTTTTTCAGTCAATTTTTGCTGAAAACCGTTAATTTAGCATATATTGAGCCGATAAATTTTTACAAGCCCAATAGGTTGTATTTTTTAGGATTTTAGTATATAATATTACAAAATTAAAAATAAAAATTTTTTGGAGTGAGTTTTTTGAAAGAAATCGGCATTCGTGAATTAAAAGAAAATTTCGTTTCTATGATAAGCGACCAGTGGGCATTGCTCACCGCAGGAAAACCGGACAATTACAATATGATGACCGTAAGCTGGGGCGGAATAGGAGAGCTTTGGAGCAAAGATGTTTGCTTTGTTTTTGTCCGTCCGCAAAGATACACCTATAAATATATGGAGCAAAACGAGTATTTCACCCTTTCCTTTTACGGCGGTGAATACAAGAAGGAGCTTGGAATTTGCGGCAGTAAATCGGGGAAGGATACAGACAAAACAGCTCTTATAGGCTTTGAGCCGATGGAAGTAGACAAATCGGTTTCATTTAAGGAAGCAAAAATCACAATTCTTCTTCGTAAAATCGCTTATCAGGATATGGATCCTAAGGGCTTTATTGCACCTGAGATTATGGAAACTTATAAAGCGGCGGATTTTCACCGCACATACGTGGGCGAAATCGTAAAAGTGTTGGTTAACGATTAAAGAGTAAAAATGTAGGGGTCGGTTTAGGAACCGGCCCCTATTTTTTTGCTTATTCAAACGTGTTTCGGGCGGGCGTGAAAACCCGCCCCTACAAAGTTACAGGCTCTACCCTCCCTCTTCGAGGGAGGTGGCAAAGCGTCAGCTTTGACGGAGGGAGTACAAAGAATAAAATTTTACAAATTAACTCCCTCAGTCAGCTTCGCTGACAGCTCCCTCAAAGAGGGAGCGGATTCGCCCATATCTTTAGCTATTGCTTCATTATCAGTTAAGCACAGACAGGGACTTTTCGGGAAGATA
>JAFLUN010000077.1 GCA_022508785.1 Oscillospiraceae bacterium | reverse complement strand
TTATTTTATCAAATAACTCTTCTGCCGTTTTTTTAGCATTATCAACGTCACTGTACGGTAAAAGCAATCTGTTCATTTTGCGCCGTTCATCTCTGCCGTTGTAAATGCAGGAAACGGCATTTTCTATATACGTATTTTCCGCCTCACTCAAAAGTGCGCATTTGCTTTTAATATCCTTTGGCACTAAAGTGAATTTTTCGGTGTTGATTCGGTAAGTGGGCGCAAAGGGCAGGGGGTGATTTTCGTCTGAACGGACAAAGGCAAAGCTGCTTTGCGGTAACAGTATCATTTGCGGAATAGTTCGCAGGAACAAATCGGGAATAAGTATAAATTCTTCATTTTCCGAAATCAGTCTGTCACGGACTATCCCTGCAATTATTGCGGAAGTAAAGGCGTGTTCATCTTCAAGCTCAATAACGGTTTCAAAGTTTTCAAATACCGTGTTCCAAACAGTATGTATTCCCAAAGGCGTTACGGCGGAAAGGAATTTTACAATGGGCTTGCCTTTTCTAACGTTTAAAGGCAATTTTTTCAAAATCCGTTTAAGTGCGTTTATCATTCTGTCGTCTACAAGGTAATCCGATAAAAGCGAATTTCGGTTTTCTTTACAAACATTTGCAAGTCCCAAAAGTGAAACCGCTTTTTTGTATTGCTTTTTTTCCGCTGTAAAACGCTCTGTAATTTGATTTTTATCCTCTTGCGTTATTATAGCTTTTTTTGAAAGGCTGATTTCGTTTTCACACACGCCGGGGACCACCGGGCAAACTCTGCTGTAAGGGGAATCCGCAAGAACATAGGTGTCAAGATTTTTAATGTAAATTCCGTTGGGCGTTTCATCGTAAAACGGGGAATATTCTACAATATTATATCCTTTAAAATGTTTTATAAGCTCGTCAAAAAAAACAGATCTCTCAAAATCCGTTCCGTTGGGTATTATGTAAAATTTACTTTCAGGGTGCTTTTCGCACAGAACCTTGCAGTTGCACAAAAGCCCTGACGCGGTAAGCACGGACGAATAATACTTTTCCAAAAAAATCACCTCATTTTTATATTATTCGTCATACCGTTATTTGTTAATGTTGACTTTTGTGGAAGTCTAATGTATAATAACCTCTGCGGTGCCCAAAATCAAAGATTTTGACCGCTACGAGAACATTGTATCATTCCTGCTTCGCACTTGCGCGCTTCGCAGAGATGGTATAATATACCCGATTTTTTATAAGGAGTGTATCTATTATGCCATTAGTAACAACAACAGAAATGTTTAAAAAAGCATATGAGGGCGGTTATGCCATTGGTGCTTTTAACGTAAACAATATGGAGATTATTCAGGGAATCACAAGAGCGGCAAAAAAGCTTAACGCTCCCGTTATTCTTCAGTGCTCTTCGGGAGCAAGAAAATATGCGGCTCACGGCTACCTTGTAGCAATGGTAAAGGCTGCTGCTGAGGAAACAGGGCTTCCTATTGCTCTTCACCTTGACCACGGCCCCGACTTTGAAACCTGCAAGGCTTGCATTGACGGCGGATTTACATCAGTTATGATTGACGGCAGCCACCTTCCCTATGAAGAAAACGTTGCTCTTACAAAAAAGGTTGTTGATTATGCACACGCTCACGGCGTAGTTGTTGAGGGCGAGCTCGGTACTCTTGCCGGCGTTGAGGACGACGTTGTAGTTGAAGAAGGCAACGAATCTTACACAAAGCCTGAGCAGGTTGAAGATTTCGTTACAAGAACAGGTGTTGATTCCCTCGCAATCGCTATCGGTACTTCACATGGCGCATATAAATTTAAGCCCGGTCAGAAGCCCCAGCTTCGTTTTGATATCCTTGAAGAGGTTGAAAAGAGACTTCCCGGCTTCCCGATAGTTCTTCACGGCGCAAGCTCGGTTAATCAGGATCACATTAAGACAATCAACGAATTTGGCGGCGAAATGCCTGATGCTATCGGTATTCCTGAGGATATGCTCCGTAAAGCTTCCTCAATGGCAGTTTGCAAGATAAATGTTGATTCAGACATTCGTATTGCAATGACAGCAGCGCTTCGCAAGCATTTTGCTGAAAACCCGAAGCACTTTGACCCCAGACAGTATCTTACCCCTGCAAGAGATGCTATTGAAGAGGTTGTTTCACACAAAATTGAAACAGTTCTCGGCTGCAAGGATAAGGCATAATTATCAATATAATTAAATTTAAGCATTAAAAATCCACTGCTGTGCTATGTTACGGCAGTGGATTTTTCTATAAAGCAGATTTAATAATTCGCTCCCTCAAAGATGGAGCGGAAAAATTCGCCCAAAACCTGCCTATCCACGCTCAGTGGAGTAAATTCTAATACGCGTGGCTTGTGTTAGAATGTATAAAATGCTATACTTTGATTAACAAATATCAGGAGGGAGATATATGGACAATATTCAAATCGGACGGTTGATATATGAAAAGCGAAAAGAGCTGGGTCTTACACAGCAAGAGCTTGCGGACAGGTTGCAGATTACAAATAAAGCCGTTTCGAAATGGGAAAACGGCGACGGTATGCCTGACGTTAATTTGCTCGCTCCTCTGTCGGCTGAATTGGGCTTAACCGTTGACGAGCTGTTAAGCGGTGAAGAAAAAACGCCTGTTTTTGAAAACCGTACAAATGAAAGCGATGTAACGACAAGTCCGTTGATAGCTAACCAATCTGCCGCTTCGGCAAAGGATGTTGTTATTGGCATATTTGCGTGCGCTATTGTAATAGGATATTCGCTGAGCGGACTTTATAATTTAATCCAAACTGTCATTTATCCGAAATTATTAGAGAATTATCCGTCTTCACTGGAGTATATTCCACTCTTTGTTTATAATATACTGTTCTGGGGATTGATTTCTGCAGTTTTCATTTGTAAGGTTTTAAGGATTCAAGATATAGATGTTCCGCAAACTAAGGGATTTGTGATAGCCGCATTTGTTGTGGGCTTACCGATGATTTACATTCAAGGCATTGATACTTCTACCATAAATTACGGAATTTTCTTTTTCTTATTGGCTCTGCTTTTGTCGGAATGCCACGGATATAAAGTTCCGCACAAAATATTTTACGGCTTGGCAATTCTTGCGACTGTTGTTTTTGGTTCACTGTATTTGTATGACCAAGTTAACGGGTTCAGGCCATCAAGCCATACGGATAAATTGCAGGTGTATATATTTGTATTAAGACTTGTCAGAGCATTGTTTTTCTATATTTTATACGGCGTTTTTGAAAAATGCTGTGATGAATACGAAAGGTAGTTTTGTCACATTTCATATTTTAATAACCTCACGAAACACAATCAAAATCAAAGATTTTGTGTGTTTCGGAGAACATTGTATCATCAATTCGGACTAACGTCCTGCGGCTTTCGCCGCTCACTGTGCTTCGCACAGTTGAATTGTGGTATAATAACCTCACGAAACATAAACGAAATCAAAGATTTCTATGTTTCGGAGAACGTTGTATCATAGCGCTCGGCGACTTGTCCCGCCTCGCACTTATGGTATAAGAAAATCAGCCGCTCGCTTTATTGCGAACGGCTTTTAATATTTTAGATTATTCTTTTATTTCCCTTATTCCCGAAATAATTCTGAAAACGGTAAAGGCTATTATCCCAACAGTCAGTGCCGTTTCCATAAATCCTAAAAGTCTGAGAGCTTTTGACATATTTATTATTGTGGTGACATCGCTTAGCATTTTCATTCCTCCATTGTAATAAGAACTCCGTGAGCAATGCCCGGAATACTTTCGCCCTGAAGATTTGAGGTCAGCGACAAAAGCGCTCCCGTACCTACAAACAGAACCTTTTTCAGTTCTCCTGCAATCATTCTTTTCATAATATTTGAATTAAGCACTGCCGCCGAGCATCCGCACCCGGAGCCACCTGCGTGAACATCTTGATTTTCCATATCGTAAATTATAAGTCCGCAGTCATCGTGTACCGAAGAAATGTCGATATTTTCATCTTTCATCAAAAGCTCAATTAAAAGCTCTTTGCCTACTTTGCCGAGGTCCCCTGTTAAAATTAAATCGTAGTCAGAGGGCTTTGTACCTGTATCTTTTAAAAATCTCGATATAGTATCCGCTGCGGCAGGCGCCATAGCGGCACCCATATTGTTGGGGTCTTTAATATCAAGGTCCATAATTTTGCCGAAAATAACGGCACTTACACTGGGCGTATTCTTTTTATGAGCCGAAATATAACAAGCGCCTGCGGCAGTAGCCGTTCTTTGCGCAGTCGGCGTTCTCTGCCCGCCGTATTCAAGAGGCATTCTGAACTGCCGTTCAGCAGAAGCAAAGTGCGAAGACGTTGTTACGACTGTATTTTGCATAGTACCTGAATCCACAAAGGTTGAGGCAATCGCTAAAGACAGTGCCATTGTTGAGCAAGCTCCGTAAAGCCCCAAAAACGGAATGTTCATTTCTTTAATGCCAAAGGTTGTGCCGATACATTGATTAAGCAAATCGCCGCCCATTATTATATCGACATCGTCCGTGCAGGCGTTTGCCTTTGCTATTGCTCTCGTAACCGCTTCACGCTGTAAAGCGCTTTCGGCTTTTTCAAAAGATGCGCTGTCGTTTATTGAATCGTCGCTGAAAATATAGTCGAAATCTTCTGCGATTGGCCCTTCACCCTCGGTTTTGCCCACAACGGCACTGTAACCGCAAATTGACGGTTTAGATTTTAATAAATAAGTTTGTTTACCGATTTTTTCTGCCATATTTACCACCCTTTTAAGACTATTTTTGTCGTACTTTCAAAAAATATTCACAAATGACAAAAACAATGGTAAAATAAATTCGGGTGCTTGAAAATGTTAAAGGATTTTATTTCATATTTGATTTTCGGAAATCACTGTAAATATTGCGGCGAAATAATAAATCTCGGCGAGAGCTTATGCAGCGACTGTAAAAACGATTTGCCGAGAATAACGGGCGAAAAATGCAAATTTTGCGGTGCAGGCAAAGACAGATGCGACTGCAAAAAGGCAAAAATGAGATATGACGGGATTTGCGCGCCCTTTTATTATGAAAAAACTATTGAAACTGCAATTCGTAAATTCAAATTCGCCGATAAGCCGTACATTTCAAAAGTGCTTGCAGGGGATTTGGCAAAGACCGTACAAAAAGATTTTGCCGATATTAAATTTGATTTTATAGATTTTATTCCGTTCAGTGTAAGTCAGGAAAAGAAGAGAAAATATAACCCTGCAGGCGAAATTGCAAAGGAACTGTCAAAAATTATCGGAGTTCCGATTAACAATGTGCTTACAAAGCCCTTTGATACAAATACTCAGCACAGCTCGGGCGCGGTTTACCGCCAGGGCAATGTGGCAGGAGCGTACGATATAATTGAAAACGCAGATGTGCAGGGTAAAACCGTTTTGCTTGTAGATGATATTAAAACAACGGGCTCAACGCTGAATGAATGTGTGAGAGTTTTGAAAATTGCAGGGGCCGAAAGGGTTTACTGCGCCGTGGCAGCACTTACGGCGGAGGATAAAAAAGATAATAAAGAAAAATAATAAAGAAAAATAATAAAGAAAAACCCTAAGTGCTAACACTTAGGGTTACTATATATAGAACTATGCGACAGCAAAACAAATAAAGTTTTCGCCAGCATTTTTCAAAAGGCTGTGGGGTGGAGGGGCAAAGCCCTTCCTCGCAGTCCGCAGACTGCGAAATTTTTTGCCGAAATTAGCGCAGGAGAGGGAGAAAAACAGTCCGGTGGACTGTTTTTCGGGGGAACCCTCG
>JAFLUN010000076.1 GCA_022508785.1 Oscillospiraceae bacterium | reverse complement strand
TAGTCAGTGGCTACTTAAGCTGTTTTAAAACCTGTGTAATTTTCGGAGGCTTGCCGTACATTAAAATTCCCATTCTGTATATGAGCACGGCAATGTAGCCTATCCCGATATTTGACAAAATAAGAATTATTATTGAAATTGCAATGTGCAAGGGATTTACCGTGCTCATGGCTATGCGTGCGAACATAGCCATAGGAGAACAAAACGGAATAAAGGACAAAACCTTCATAAGCCCTGAATCAACATTGCCCGAGCTGATGCTTGTAATTGGAACTATAAACGCAATTACCATAAGGACTGTAAGCGGAGTGGTAAGCGTGCTGAGGTCTTCCGTTTTTGAGGCAAGGGAGCCGAATGCTCCGTAAAGGAAGGCGTATATCAAAAATCCCAGTACAAAGAAAACGGCGGTGTAAATAATGAGCGAAACGGGCATATCAAAAATAGATGCAACTAAGAAATTATCAGCCCAGAAGGGTGCGTTTATACGGTAGCAAAGAAGAGCCCACAAAAGAATTATGAGCATTTGCGAAAGACCTGCAAAGCCTGTGCCCAGAACCTTGCCGAAAATCAGACTGTCGGGCTTGGCGCTTGTAATTAGAAGCTCCATGGCTCTTGAACTTTTTTCGGTTGCAACGCTTTGGGCAATCATTTGACCGTATGCGATAACCGCCATATAAAGCATAAACAGTAAAATGTAAGTGTAAAGAAAGCTTTGGGCTTGGTCGTTGCCTACAATTTTAATTTCGGGAACCGCAGCTGCGGACTGAATTTCTGTAATTTGACTTTCTGTAAGTCCAAATTCAGCCAGTCTTGTTTCTCGGTATTTGAACTGCAAAAGCTCGCTGACTGTTTTTGCGGTTTCATCATATAGGCTCATATTATTGACAGAATATGTGTACGAAAGGGGAGAGTTAATAATAATTGATGCATCAACCGCCTTGTCCTTTAAAAGTGCTTGGGCTTCCGTCTCATCGTTACAAAGAGTGATTTCATAAGACGGCATATTTTCCTTTATAAATTCGCCGAGGTTCCCCACGCCGTCAAAAACTGCCAGCTTATCAGGTGTGTTTTCGCCGATTAAGGGGGCTTTTTGGTTATTTGAAAAACGGGGATAAAAAAGAACCGCCGTTGAGCCGATAAACATAAGCAGAGTTAAAAAAATGAAAGCTTTGCTTTTTATTATATTTAAAAATTCAAACTTAAAAACCTTAGCAAACTGTTTCATACATTGCCCTCCGTGTAGTGAATAAAGATATCGGCAAGAGTAGGCTCTTTAACACAAATTCCGTCAATATCGGGAATATTTTCAGCGGCAAATTTAATAAGCTCGGGTTTGTTTTCTTCGCATTTAAGAGTAACCGTGAGCTTGCCGTCAATAATTTCCGCTTTGTCTACATACGGCAAAGATGCGTTTAAAATAATGCTGATGGCAGTTTCGCTGTTCTGCGTTGTGATTTCAAAAACATTTCTTGCGAAACTGCGCTTAATTTGCTTAATGCTTCCCGAAAGAACCGCTTTTCCGCCGTTGAGGATAATAATATCATCGCAAAATTCTTCGATATAGTTCATTTGATGGCTTGAGAAAAGCACCATTTTACCCTCAGAAATCAGCTCTTTTACAATATTTTTGAGCATACCTGCATTAACGGGGTCAAGCCCAGAAAAAGGCTCGTCAAGAATAACGATGTCGGGATTGGATATGAGCGCCGCAATAAGCTGAATTTTTTGCTGATTACCCTTTGAGAGCGTGTCAAGCCGCATGTTTTTGTATTGCTCAATTTGAAGCGCCTTAAAGTATTTTTCGGCAGTCAGGCGTGCGCTTTTCTTGTCAATACCTTTAAGCTCCGCAAAATATAAAAGCTGTGTCATTATTTTCTGCTTAGGGTAAAGCCCCCGCTCTTCGGGAAGATAGCCGATGTGAATTTTTTCGGTGTCTATTTCTTGCCCGTCAAGCAAAACAGTACCCGAATCAGCGCCGAAAACCTGCATTATTATGCGGATAAGCGTTGTTTTTCCCGCGCCGTTTCGCCCCAAAATGCCAAGCGCCTTGCCGCTTTCTGCTGAAAAGGAAATCCCTTTAAGAACTTGTTTTTCTCCAAAGCTTTTGTGAATTTCATTTACGGTTAAATTCATTTTTATCGCCATGCGATACAGCAGTTGCACAAAATGCTCCTGAAAAACAGCTTTTCGTGCACGGTATCGTTCCTTTCATTATATTTTTCACGCTACTTACTCCTTGTGTGATAAAACCAAATATGCAATAAGATAAACGGCAAAGCTAAAGCAAAGAATTGTGGAAAGGTTTCTTGCGCTGTCCATATCTCCCTTAACTGCAAAAACAATGCTTGCAACGGCAACGCCGATTACCGTTATATAGTAAGACACAGCCATTGAGCGGTTGCGAAGGGATATCAGCCGCTCGTCTTTTTGTGCCGCTTCCTGCTCTTTTCTGTATTTTGGGTTTTTAAGCATAATGGCAATTTTTATTGCCATAGCCACCGCAACCGCTGCCGTTCCGGTGCCTGCGCCGAAAAAATATGCGGAAGTATCTGAATTGGCTTTAACAAAATAAAATGCCGCAGAAAATGCTCCGGCGGATAAAACCAAACAGAAAATAAGGGATATTATGCTGTTTTTTAATGATTTATGTTTCATTTTCATCACCTTCATATATAAAAATTTCTTCAATGGTAGTGTTAAAATACCCGGCGATTTTAAACGCAAGCGTTATTGACGGGTTGTATTTACCCTTTTCAATGGATATTACCGTTTGCCGTGACACTCCGAGAGCCTCGCCCAGTTCATCTTGTCGAAGATTACGGGATTTCCTTAACTCTTCTAATCGGTTTTTCAATTTATCACCCCACTAATAAGTAAATACTGATGAAATGTAAAGCTAACTTTACTTTTATTGTAGCAGCGAATTTTTAAAATGTCAAGTTTATTTTACATTTTTATTTGTAAGACTTTTGTAATAATTATTAAATTATTGTCACAAATGTTGAAATATTTCAAATTTTCTTTATAATCAAAATGGTATAAAGGAGTATTAGCGTAAAAATATTAGGAAAGGAACGACACCGTGCAAGGAAAGACATTCTTTTATGGCTTTTTGTGCGAATGCTGTATCGCATGGCGATTATGATGTCATTTGTGAAATCCGAAAAATTTCAGAATACACTAAAAAACATTCGCTCGTTTTTCTTAACAACCGAGTGGATGATAATGCTTTGCTGTCTGGCAGGTGTTTTTACAACACTCGGACTGCAGGTGTACGGAACACTTGTATTCGGTTTTATTGTGGCAACAGTCTTTTTGCTGAGCGATGATTTTATGGCAACGCTTTTGCCGTTTCTTTTAACGGTAATGATTGCAATTCACTGCTACGATTCGTACAATACCTTTATGCAATATAAGCTTTTGGCTATTCCGCTCGTACTTTGTCTTATTCTGCATTTTGTTTTCTATTGGAAGCCCATAAAAATTCAAGGCTCGCAGTTTTGGCCCATGGTGTTTGTGTCCGCATCCATAGTCTTAGGCGGATTGGGCTTTATTACCACAGAGGAATATTTAGCGCCCACGTCCATTTACCATATGGCAGGCCTGGGCTTCGGAATGGTATTTTTATATTTGCTCTTCTTTGCAAATATTGAAACGAAAAAAGACTATTCGCTTATAAATATGCTGACAAAAATAATGGTTATAGCAGGTCTTTTCGGCTCGTTTATGGTATTTTCTTTTTATGTTATAAATATAAACAAGGTGCTCGATATCAGAGGGCTTCTGTTTTTACAGTGGAGAAATAATTTGTCAACGCTGTTAATGATTGCATTGCCGTTCACGTTCTTGCTTGCAAGCAGAAAAAGCTATGCAACAATTTTAGGCTTTGTCTTTTTTTTAGCGATTCTTTTAACGGGTTCGAGAGGCGGCATGGTTTTCGGCGGAATTGAGCTTGGTATGTGCATAGTAATGTATACTCTTTATGATAAAAGAAGAAGAGTGGCATACATTTTTATTTGCTCATTCATTTTACTCGGCGTTCTGATTTTCTTCCGTCAGTTTATTGAGTTCTTCGGCTATACAATAAACAGACTGTTTGAGGCAATAAATGATTTCCTTATGGGAGAATCCTCCGAGATTCGTGCTATCCACTGCGCAAGGGGTATTAACGATTATCTTAACCATCCGATTTTCGGAACGGGGCTCGGTTACATGGGCAACCGTGACATTCATGCTTCAAAAGAATTTTCGCTTTGCTGGTATCATTGCGAGCCTATACAGATTGCGGCGTCCTTTGGAACGTTGGGAATAATTGCATTTATCGTTCAGTTTATCAGCAGAAATATGCTTATTTGGAGAAAGGTGACGCTGTTTAACATTACGGTGTTCATTTCATATATCGGGCTTGAGCTTATGTCCCTTGTAAATCCCGGAATTTTCTGCCCGTTGCCGTACCTTATGCTCATAACGCTTCTTTTGGTTATAGTCGAAAAGTGTGACACAGGCGAATATCAGGAAAGAATAAGCCTATTCAAAAGGCGGAAAATGCGTAAAGTGCAGAATAATGAAAACAGTAAAATCGTAAAAATAGGTTAATAAATGCTTGACTTTTGGGTTAAGTATTGGTATAATTTTTATCCGCCGATATTTCGGCGTCCTTCCCCTTGGGGTGACTAACAAGGGGCAAAGTCCATAAGGAGGTGCAAAAAGATGTCAAAATACGAATCGATTTTTGTCTTTTCAGTAGCTGAAGGTGAAGAAAAGGCAGCAGAGCTTAATGCGAAATTCAAGGCTCTTATCGAAGCAAACGGCACTCTTGAAAGCGTTGATGAATGGGGTAAGAGAAGACTTGCTTATCTCATCAATGATGAGGCAGAGGGCTTCTATGTGCTTTACAATTTCGAAAGCGCGGCAGATTTCCCTGCAGAGCTTGACCGTATTGCAAAAATCACTGACGGTGTACTCCGTACACTGATTATCAAGAAGTAATCGGAGGTAAATGTTATGCTGAATTGTGCAGTTATTATGGGCAGGCTTACTGCCACTCCCGAGCTTCGTACAACAGGTACGGGCGTTTCCGTTACTTCTTTTACTGTTGCTGTTGACCGCGCTTATGCAAAGCAGGGCGAAGAAAGACAGACAGATTTTATTAACGTAGTTGCTTGGCGCAATACTGCCGATTTTGTTACCCGTTTCTTTACGAAGGGTCAAATGATTGCAGTTCAGGGGTCAATTCAAACTCGTAATTATGAAGATAAAAACGGTAATAAGCGTACAGCGGTTGAGATTGTTGCTGATAACGTTTCATTCTGCGGAAGCAAGAGTGAGAGCGGCGGCAATACTTATGCTCAGCCACAGGCGGCTGCACCTGCAGTTTCTTACCAGAGCGCAGACGCAGGCAGCTTCTCGGTTTTACCCGATGATTCTCAGGGATTTCCTTTCGGCGCAGATGATGACGAAGGACTTCCGTTTTGATTTATTCTAAATAGGAGGAATACACAATGGCTTACGAAAAGGGTTCAAGACCCGTTAGAAAAGCACGCAAGAAAGTTTGTGCTTTTTGTGTAGAAAAGGTTGATACAATTGATTATAAAGATGCAGCAAAGCTTCGCCGTTACACCTCTGACCGTGCAAAGATCCTTCCCCGCAGAGTAACAGGCACTTGCGCATATCACCAGAGAGAGCTTACAACAGCTATTAAGAGAGCAAGACAGATAGCTCTTCTTCCTTACACAAACGACTAATTAAAACTAAGAGGGTAGAAAATCTACCCTCTTTTTTCATAGTGTATATGTGTTCCCGCTCCCTC
>JAFLUN010000075.1 GCA_022508785.1 Oscillospiraceae bacterium | reverse complement strand
ATTGGCTGGATAGTATGCATTTTCTGCGTAATCTATTTTGTTTATTGCTTTATTGCCGATGACGAGGTGGTTTACGAGGGTGTAACCGCGTCAAAGGAAAAAGAAGATAATGATGCATCTATAAACATTTTTGCTATGCTCAAAAACTCGTATATTCTCGGCAGTATGCTTAAATTTATGTTTGCCTCACTTTTAGGCGGGGCAATGTCCGCCGTGCTTACTTTGCCGACGCTTTTTGCCCTTCAAAATACCGTCAAAGGTACAATCGTGAATAATACGTTTAATCCGTCGGAAATTTGGGGCTTTTTGGCATCGCATGTTTACCCGATGGAACACATTTACGGCACGCTCAGATCAAAAGATGTATTATTCTGCTTTGCAGGGCTTTTATCACTCCTTTTGTGCATATCCTATTTCTTCTCAAAGGGAATTTCAGTCCGCAAAAAAATAGGAAATTTCTTTTTATTAGCGGTAATGTGGGCGTCAATTATTTTCCACGCAGTTTGCTTTATATGGCACGGATTCGGCGAGCCCGTCGGAATTTCATACCGGTTTGCGTTTATCTACTCCTTTATAATTATAAAAATTGCTTACGAAATGTTTTCTGAATCCGAAAAAATAAGCTGTGCAGGAATAATTTTAAGCTTAATTTTTGTGGGAGCAGGAATTTTCGGGCTTTATAAAAATTCAATTACGAAGATATATATGTGGTCTGCAGGGGCAGTATTAAAAATCGTGGCTTTTGCCCTTGTTTACGCCGTAATGCTTTTAATTATTAAAAAGAAACCCAATAAAAAGCAGGTAATCGCATTAGCTTTGACCGTGCTGACAGCGGCGGAAGCCTTAGCGTTGAATTTTAAAAGTATAAACAAAACAGATATGACCGGGATTTACGTAGGCAGAGAAGCTGTTGAAGAGCTTTTGGAAAATTCGGGAAAAGAAGATTTTGACACGGTATCCCTTACCAATAAACCTAACGGACATCACGAAATGATGACATACGGACTTTCCTACGGATACCGAAGTCTTGAGCTGTATTCTTCAATGGCTGACGGCAATTTCGTTCTTTCCGCCATAGATTTAGGCGCTTACGGCAACGGAATGAATGCCGAAAACGGCGCAACAGAAACTACGCCTGTGTTTAATTTACTGTTCCCGACTAAATATGTAATCGACGGCAGCGGAAGACTGACGGAGAACGAATTTCATAAAAAGCTTTCCGAAAAAGACGGATATACTCTTTATGAAAATGAATTTACAATGCCGTTTATGTATATGCTCAGCGGTAACATCGGGCTTTGGCGGCCCTTTTCATTCCCCGTTGTGGCAGATAATATTAACGAGGTGTTCAAGTGCATAACCGAATTGGAAAAAGACGTTGCCCTTTACAATGAGAACGGAAATTTCAGCTTCGAAAACTGCGAGCATATTGCAACGACTGAAAAGGTTGCCAATCAGAAAGAGGAAGAAGAGCAGTCGGAGCACGAACACGAAGGTCACGGTCACGGAGAAGTTAATAACGATGATTTTTGGAATTATCTTGAAAACAAGATGGCGGATTTCGCTTACAGAATAGACGATTTGTCAAAGCCTGCTTACGTAACCTACGATTCGGTGGCCCAATGTGACGGAATAATGTATATTTTTGTTAACACTACTGAGTTTACCGATATGAAAATCACAGTAAACGGAAAAACCGTTGACTATTACACCTACGGGCTTGACGAAAACCGAACTTATGAAATCGGCGAGGTCAAAAAAGGCGACGTTGCTAAAATTACAATCGGCGGCAGAAGAGCGGACAGCGAAAAATATGTTGCAAAAGAAAGCAGCTTTGCGGCAATTGGCTTTACGGTGGATATGGACATTTTCCGTGAGGGGTACGAGAAAATTGACGCTATGAGCGACACGGAAATGCTTGAATTTTCCGATACACACATTAAGACAAAGGTCAATGCTTATGAAAACGGCGCTCTTTATATCCCCATTACCTTTGACAAGGGTTGGAAAATAACCGTTGACGGTGTGCCCGCAGAAATTTATGAGCATGAGAGCCACATTATGATGCTGCCGCTATCCTCAGGCGAGCATATTATTGAAATGAAATATTGTCCGCAAGGGTTTGTTTCGGGAGCGGCTATCACGGGAGTTTCTTTGCTTATTCTTATTGCGTGGGCGGTAATTTCCAAAAAACGCAGCGCAAATGCAGAAAAGGGAAAAGAGGAGTAAAATATGATTGATTATATGATTTTTCCAAAGCTTTTTGTATCTGTTTTTACGTTCCTCATCGGGTGCTGTATCGGCAGCTTTCTCAATGTTCTGATTTATAGGATTCCAATAGGAATGGACTTTAAGAGGGGAAGGAGTATGTGCTTTTCCTGCAAGCATCAGCTCCACGCCATTGATTTAGTGCCGTTGTTCAGTTGGCTGTTCCTCGGCGGAAAATGCCGTTACTGCAAGGCTAAAATTTCCTGCCAATACCCAATTGTTGAGGCGATTACAGGAGCGGCTTTTACGGCCATATATTGGCTTGCAACAGACTGCAAAATTAACCTGAGCTTAGTGGGTTATTGCATTGCTTTTTCGGCTCTGCTTGTTACAGCGGTAATTGATTACCGCACAATGGAAATCCCCGATTCTATGTGGATAACGGTGTTCGTGGGCTCGCTTTTCGTATATGCGCAGGAGTTAATTGCCGACGGCGGATTTAACCTTAAATGCTTCCTTACACGCTTTATCGGAATTTTTGCGGCAAGCGGAATACTGCTTATTCTTGCGCTTATTACAAAAGGCGGAATGGGCGGCGGAGATATTAAGCTTATGGCGGCGTGCGGTTTTCTTCTCGGTTGGAAGCAGGTTATTTTGGCGCTCATTATGGGAGCGGCAATCGGCACGCTTTATCTTGTTTTCATGGCGGTTAAAAATAAGGGTAAGGTTCCGAGAAAGGTGCCCTTTGGGCCGCATCTCAGCATCGCCGTTGTAATTTGTATTTTTGCAGGCGGTAAGATATTAAATTGGTATTTAAGCCTGTGCGGATTTACTGCTGCGGATAGTTGCCTTTTTAGATGATAGATATTCGTAGGGGCGGGTGCCCACACCCGCCTGTGAGTTACAGATAAAATTGAATTGTGTTGCGGGACGATGTGGCATCGTCCCCTACAAGATAACCCACTCTACCCTCCCTCACCGAGGGAGGTGTCACGGCAAAGCCGTGACGGAGGGAGTAAAAAGGCGAAAGATATTTGATTAACCCTATATTTTTGTTATAGAACAACAAAAAACTACCCCATACCAAACGGTATGGGGTAAATCTTAAAGTCTGCTTATTTTCCTGCCTGCTTAGAATACTTTTTAAGGTAAATTATTCTCATAAGGCGGGTTTCAATGGGGTTAATGGGTTTGAAGCGTTCAAACATTTTAGCGCCGATATAGGTCTTACAGCCTTTATCCATAACAATTTCAACTGCGCCTGCGTCAAATTCATTGCTTGCAACGCAAAGAGCGCCGTTGTTGTCAAGCAAAACTGCATTTCTGCCCTTGAGCTTTTTAACAACCTTTTTAGAGGTTTTAAGCGTGTCGTTAGGATTATAAGCGGCGTGTCTTACCGTAGGTCCGCAAAGCTGTGCAAAGTCGTCAAGAAGAGGCTTCATTGTTTTGCCCAGCTTTGATGCTGCAACGGCATATTCATTCTTTGAATGATAAATGAAATTAACATCTTCACGCTTTTTGTAAACGGCTCTGTGAAGCTCAATTGATTCTTCACAACCGTCGCCTGCAATAACGTTGCCCGTTTCAATGTCAATTCTTGTAACAGCTCCGTCACCGTCAACAAGTGAAATGTTGAATACGGAGCCGTCTCTCTCACTCTTGCAAGCGGGGAACTCAGGTGCGGAAAGCGCTTTTTTAGCATATTTGCCCACAACAAAATCGTTAATATCAGCAAGCTTTTCGCCGATTGAACCTGTAAGCTCATTGTACTTTGCAAGAACATACTTTTCGCAAACGTCCTCAAGGCGAGAAGCAACATCTTTTGCATCTTCATAGCTCGTGCCCATGCAAACTGCGCCGTGGTGAGCCATAATTGCTGCCTTTGAATCAGAACGGGTAATTGCGGCAATAACGCCTTTTTTAAGCTTGCCCGTGCCGGGAAGACCGTAAGCGGCAATTGGAACATTGTCACCTATAACATCTTTGTCTTCTCCGCTTATATTGTTGATATCAAGACCGAGGGCAGAAACGATTGAAGCGTTAACCTGATGAGTGTGGATAACGAAATTAACCTCAGGACGAAGTGAATAGCAAGCCGCGTGAATGCCCTTTTCGGAAGACGGCTTAACGTCACCGTCATAAGTGCAGTCCGCAACGTTTACAAGAACTATTTTTTCGGGAGTAAGGTCTTCGTAAGCTATGCCTGAGGGTGTGATAACAAACTGTGTGTCAGAAACACGGCAGGAAATGTTGCCCCATGTGCGCACAATAAGACCTTCGTTTAAAAGCTCAATACCCGCCTTTATGACAAGCTCTTTTGCTTCCATTATTTCCATAATTTTCACCTCAATACAAATTCGGGCGGACGAACTGTCCGCCCTTTTTAGTGGTTTTAATTATTTGGTTTAATTAGTTTAATTATTCAGGTTTTACAGCTACATTCTCAAATACCTTGTCGAAGCACTTAAGAGCCTGATCGATCATCTTGGGAGTGTAAGCAGCTGAAGTGTAAAGACGTGAACCTGCAAGAGTAACAAGGCCTTCTGCCATGTAAGCAGCGCCCATGTACTGCATCTCTTTCTTACGAACAGATGTAGCATTGAGAACGCCGGGGATAGTCCACGGTTTTGCCCAGTCGATTGAATAGTGCATTGTACCAACTGTTTCAAGGTGGCAGATTGAACCTTCGTTCCAAACAACGAAGGGAAGGCCGTGCTTAGCAACAAGCTCTGAAAGACCGTTTGTAAGTCTGTCGCCCATTTCGCCTGCCTTCTGGCATGCGTTCTGCTTGTCGATTTCTTCAAGAGTGAAGTAACCTGCGCAGCATGAAAGCGGGTTAGCAGTCATGGTACCGCCTGTGAATGCCTTCTTAATCTTTTCGCCTGTTGCGTCAAGACCTGCACCGAGGTACTTCATATACTCCTTCTTACCGCCGAGGCCGCCTGCACCCGGGTATCCGCCTGCGATAACCTTACCGAAGATGGTAAGGTCAGGAGATACGCCGAAGAAGCCCTGAGCACCAGCCATACCGATACGGAAGCCTGTAACAACCTCATCGAATACGAGGAGTGCGCCGTATTTACGGCAAAGTCTTTCAACGCCCTTATTGAAATCATAATCAACGGGAGTTGTACCGCTTTCGGGACCAACGGGCTCAATGAATACTGCTGCCGTTCCGCCGCGGAACTGGTTGAGCCAAAGCTTTCTTTCAAGGTCTTCAAGGTCACCGGGGAAGAATTCCTGAGTGTGCTTGAAGAGATAAAGCGGAACACCGCTTGCCTGTGTGAATTTAGAACCGGGAACGCGGATACCGTAACCGAGCTGATCTGACCAGCCGTGGTAAGCGCCGCCCATTTTAAGAATATTCTTCTTACCTGTTGCAAGACGGGCAACACGAACTGCTGTCATACAAGCCTCGGTACCTGAGCCCTGCATACGGAACATATCAACAGTCTCAACTGAATCTGCAATCTTCTTTGCAAGCTTGTATTCAAACTCGTGGAAAAGACCTGTTGAGGGGCCGCAGGTGTTAAGAAGGTCAATAACCTGCTCACGAACTACCTTCGGGTTTGAGCCGAGAACTGTGGGGCCGCCTGCCTGAAGGAAGTCAAAATATTTATTTCCGTCAACGTCGTAAAGATAAGCGCCGTCTGCCTTTGTGAAAACAAGGGGGAACGGATAGTTAAATGCCAAGTTGTGCTGAACGCCGCCGGGAATGATAGCTTTTGCTTCGTCGATCATTTCCTTTGACTTTGTGCATTTTTTGCCGTAATACTCTTC
>JAFLUN010000074.1 GCA_022508785.1 Oscillospiraceae bacterium | reverse complement strand
GAAACACAATCAAAATCAAAGATTTTGTGTGTTTCGGAGAACATTGTATCATAGCGCTCGGCGACTTTTCCCGCCTCGCACTTTATGATATAATAACAAAAAAACAGCGTTTTGTCAATGGAATTTGGATATATGCTATATAGTATTTTCTATTGATATTGACTTTTATAAATCAAAACTATATAATTGTTTATATTAGGTAATTATGCACATTTTATTGTGTTTTGCATTTTAAAGAAAAATTAGTAAAAGGATTGTGAAAAAATGTTTAAGGGTAAAACTTTAATGATAACAGGCGGTACGGGTTCCTTCGGCAATGCCGTACTTAACAGATTTTTACAGACAGATATCGGCGAAATACGCGTTTTTTCAAGAGATGAGAAAAAGCAAGACGATATGCGCCATGAATTTCAGGCAAAAATGCCCGAGGTAAGTGACAAAATTAAGTTTTTCATTGGCGACGTAAGAGATTTAGCGTCTGTTAAAAATGCAATGCATGGGGTTGATTATATTTTCCACGCAGCCGCATTAAAGCAGGTGCCGTCCTGTGAATTTTTCCCCCTTGAAGCCGTTAAAACAAACGTAATAGGAACGGACAATGTACTTACCGCCGCCATTGACGAAGGCGTTAAAACCGTAATTTGCCTTTCAACCGATAAAGCCGCTTATCCCGTAAACGCAATGGGTACCTCAAAGGCGATGATGGAAAAGGTTATTGTGGCAAAATCAAGAACCGTTAACCCTGATAAAACTAAAATTTGCTGTACCCGTTACGGCAATGTTATGTGCTCAAGAGGTTCGGTTATTCCTCTTTGGATTGAGCAAATCAAAGAGGGCAAGCCGATTACAATTACCGAGCCTTCCATGACAAGATTTATTATGTCTCTTGACGAAGCGGTTGACCTTGTTCTTTTTGCGTTCGAGCACGGTGTATCAGGCGATATTCTTGTTCAAAAAGCGCCTGCCTGCACCATAGGTGTTTTGGCTGAAGCCGTTAAAGAACTTTTCTGCCCTGAAACTGAGGTCAAGGTAATCGGAATCCGTCACGGCGAAAAAATGTACGAAACTCTTCTTACTAACGAAGAATGTGCAAACGCAATAGATATGGGCGATTTCTACCGTGTTCCTTCCGATAAACGCTCGTTAAACTACGACAAATATTTCAAAGACGGGGACACAAACCGTAATCCGCTCACCGAGTTTGATTCAAATAATACGGAATTGTTGACGGTAGAGCAGGTTAAAGAAAAGCTTTTGTCACTCTCTTACATTCGTGAAGAATTAGCAAAAACGGAGAAAAAATAATGAAAATTCTGATTACAGGTGCAAAAGGCTTTGTGGGTAAAAATCTTGTTGCAGAGCTTAAAAATATCCGTGACGGCAAAGATAAATCCTTTAATATAACGAATGAACTTGAAATTTGTGAATACGACATTGATACCGACAAATCTCTTTTAGACGGTTTTTGCAGGGACTGTGATTTTGTATTTAACCTTGCAGGCGTTAACCGCCCTGAAAACGAAGAGGATTTTATGAACGGTAATTTCGGCTTTGCCTCGGAATTACTCAGCACCTTGAAAAAACACAATAATACCTGTCCTGTAATGCTTTCTTCGTCAATTCAAGCCGCACTTCAAAATCCTTACGGCAAAAGCAAAAAGGCAGGGGAGGATTTGTTTTTTGAATACGGCAAGGAAACGGGCGCAAAGGTTCTTGTTTACCGTTTTCCCAATGTATTCGGCAAGTGGTGCAGACCGAATTATAACAGCGCCGTTGCAACGTTTTGCAATAACATAGCAAACGGTTTGCCCATAACCGTTAATGACAGAAATCACAAAATGACACTTGTTTATATTGACGATGTTGTAACGGAGCTTGTAAATTGCCTTACGGGAAACGAAACTAAGGACGGCGACTTTTGCCGTGTTCCTACCGAGCACTCTGTAACTCTCGGTGAAATCGTTGATTTGCTTTATTCCTTTAAGGAGAGCAGAGAAACGAAAGCCGTTCCAGATATGACGGAAAATAGCTTTTCCAAAAAGCTTTACAGTACGTATCTTTCCTATTTGCCGACCGATAAATTTTCGTATCCGCTGAAAATGAACGTTGACAGCAGAGGCTCCTTTACAGAGATTTTGAGAACGGTCAATAACGGTCAGTTTTCCGTCAACGTTTCAAAGCCGGGCATTACAAAGGGAAATCATTGGCACCATACCAAAAATGAAAAATTCCTCGTGGTCAGCGGAAAGGGCGTTATCCGCTTCCGCAAAATTGGCGGGGACGAGGTTTATGAATATTTTGTTTCAGGCGAAAAGTTAGAGGTTGTTGACATTCCCGTGGGTTATACTCATAATATCGAAAATCTCGGCGATACCGATATGGTTACGTTTATGTGGTGTAACGAATGCTTTAACCCGGACAAGCCCGATACTTTCTTTGAAGAGGTATAGTGTGAAAAATATTATGAAAGGAACGATACCGTGCACAGAAAGTTGAATTTATATGATTTTTTTGTGCGAATGCCGTATCGCGTGGCGATAATATGAATAACGATTTTTCAAATGTAAAATTTCAAAACAACGGAAAGCTAAAACTGCTTATAATCGTAGGAACGCGCCCTGAAATTATAAGACTTGCGGCGGTTATAAACAAGTGCCGTGAATATTTTGACTGTATTCTTGCTCATACGGGGCAGAATTACGATTACAATTTAAACGGCGTTTTCTTTAAGGATTTAAAGCTTAAAGACCCTGATGTTTATCTTAACGCAGTTGGCGACACTTTGGGCGATACGATGGGCAATATTATTGCTTCTTCCTATAACCTTATGGCAGAAATAATGCCAGACGCTGTTCTTGTTTTGGGTGATACAAACTCCTGCCTTTCGGTAATCGGCGCAAAAAGACTTCATATTCCGATTTTCCATATGGAAGCAGGCAACCGCTGTAAAGACGAGTGCTTACCTGAGGAAACGAACAGAAGAATTGTTGACATCATTTCAGATGTGAATCTGGCATATTCCGAGCACGCAAGAAGGTACCTTGCAGACTGCGGACTGCCCAAAGAGCGTACTTATGTTACAGGCTCGCCAATGGCAGAGGTGCTTCATAATAACCTTACAGAAATTGAAAGCTCGAATATTCATGAAAAATTAGGGCTCGAAAAGGGCAAATATATCCTTCTTTCTGCGCACAGAGAGGAAAATATTGACACGGAAAAGAATTTTACATCTCTTTTCACAGCTATCAACAAAATGGCTGAAAAATACGATATGCCCATTCTTTATTCCTGTCATCCACGCTCTAAGAAAAGGCTTCAGCAGAGCGGATTTGTGCTTGACGAGAGAGTAATTCAGCATGAGCCCCTCGGCTTTCACGATTACAACTGCTTGCAGATGAATGCATTTGCAGTGGTTTCCGATTCGGGAACTTTGCCTGAGGAATCAAGCTTCTTTACGTCAGTGGGGCATCCGTTCCCGGCGGTTTGCATCCGCACCTCAACCGAACGCCCCGAAGCTCTTGACAAAGCCTGCTTTGTGCTTGCAGGAATTGATGAAAAATCACTTTTGCAGGCGGTGGACACAGCCGTTGAACTTAATAAAAACGGAGAATACGGCATTCCCGTTGGAGATTATGTTGACGAAAACGTTTCGACTAAGGTAGTAAAGCTTATTCAGTCTTACACCGGAGTTGTTAACAAAATGGTTTGGAGAAAATTTTAAGTAGCCACTGACCTAATAAGAACAAAAAGCGGAGTAAAAACTCCGCTTTAATTTTTGATATTCTTTTTTAAAACTGTTACATTTATTTACTCAGCTTTCTCATTATAAACAACGGTACTCGGCGGTGGGGCAAAGCCTTGATCCAAAAGTCTACCCGTCGTAAATACTTCGGGTCATCAGCAGAAATAATTTTCCCGTCACGGTGAATTTCAATCACCTTAGCAATAATATGCTTTTCGGTTATATTTTTTTCCAGCATTGTTTGATTGTCGCCGCATAAAATATATCCGTTTTCATCAATGCCGACAATTCTGTGCAGAACAAAATGCCCGTCATCTCTTCTGTAAAAGATTATGTCGCCTACCTGAAAACTGCTGTCCGCTTTAATAATTACCGTGTCCCGACCTGCTTTTAAGAGGGGGAACATACTCGTTCCCGTTATGGGCAGTTCAACCGTGCCGCCGCCCAGGAGAATTTCTTTAATTGTAGGGTAAATTTCATCAAGAGTAATTCTTTTTTTATTTTCCATAATCGGTCTGTCTTTTCATATTTAATATTATATACTAACTGTCATAATATCACTTAATCGTATTTTAGTCAATAAACCTCGTATCTTTTTAAGAAGAGTGATATCACGCCCACACAAATCCTTATGGGAATATATAGAAAAAGGTATATTTATGGGGAACCCCCGGCGAGGGTTCCCCACTGAAAAACAGTCCACTGGACTGTTTTTCACCCTTCCTGCGCTTTTTACGCAAAGGAATTTCGCAGTTTGCGAACTGCGACGAGGGCGCTGCCCCTCGACCCCGTCGCCTTTTGAAAAAGGCGAGCGAAAACTTTAAATTATTTTTATTTGCAAATAGGATTACATACTGTTATTATCTTTCCTCTAAAGGCAAATAATTCTGCTTTTCGCCAACGCTCTTGTAAGCAGGGCGAATGATTTTATCGGTGTTTATAAGCTCTTCTATTCTGTGAGCAGACCAACCTGCAACTCTTGCAATGGCAAATATGGGTGTAAATAATTCTTCGGGAATGCCGAGCATACTGTAAACAAATCCGCTGAAAAAGTCCACGTTAATGCTGACGCCCTTGTAAATCTTACGCTTTTGCGCAATTATATCCTTGCCCATTGCCTCAACCTTGCTGTAAAGCTCAAAATCCTCTGTTCTGCCTTTTTCTATGGCAAGCTCTTTAACGAATGAACGGAAAACCTGCGCTCTGGGGTCAGACACGGAATAAATAGCGTGACCCATACCGTAAATAAGCCCCTTCTTATCAAAGGCTTGTTTGTCAACGATTTTTTCAAGGTATGCACGAAGCGCCTCATCGTCTTTAGTGTCGGCAACGTTTGCCTTAATATCGTCCATCATTTCCACAACTTTAATATTAGCTCCACCGTGTTTAGGCCCTTTAAGGGAGCATAATGCCGCCGCCATGGTTGAATACGTGTCCGAGCCCGAAGAGGTTACAACGTGAGTGGTGAAGGACGAATTGTTACCGCCGCCGTGCTCCATATGGAGAATTAAAGCCGTGTCAAGCACCCTTGCCTCAAGCTCTGTGTACTGCATATCGGGGCGGAGCATTCTTAAAATGTTTTCCGACGTTGAAAGGGCAGGGTCAGGCCTGTGAATATAAAGGGAATCGTCACATTCGTAATGATTATATGCCTGATAAGCGTAAACAGAGAGCATAGGGAAACAGCTTATCATTCGAAGGCATTGACCGAGAACGTTGTCAATGCTGAGGTCTGCCGCAAAGTCGTCGTATGCCGCAAGGGTGAGCACGCTTTTTGTCAGCGAATTCATAATATCCTTGCTGGGTGCTTTCATAATTACGTCACGGGTAAAGTTGGTGGGCAGTGTGCGAAGGTCGGAGAGAACGCCGATAAATTCATCTAACTGTTCTTTTGTAGGCAGTTTGCCGAAGAGGAGAAGATAAGTTGCCTCTTCAAAGCCGAAACGGTTATTGCCCCTGCCGTTGATTAAATCTATAACGTTTATTCCTCTGTAAGAAAGCTTGCCGTCACAGGGTATTCTTCCTTCAGGCGTTTCAATAAATGCCAACACCTCTGAAATAGAGGTAAGCCCTGCCAAAACACCCTTACCGTTTTTATCACGAAGACCGCGCTTTACGCCGAATTGTTCGTAAAGCTCAACATCTATTTTTCCGTTGTCAATGCACATTTGGGCGTGCTTTTTCTTGTAATCGTTCAATTCTTCTTTAGTGTAGCTCATATCGTATTCTCCTTTCTTTATTTGGGGAATATATGTCATTATTCTAATTGTACTATATTTAAAATCAAAATTGGTTAAAATATTGTGAACAAAATTAAAAAAGGCAGGGTAAACCCGCCTTAAATTAAATAAATGCGTAAGGTTATAT
>JAFLUN010000073.1 GCA_022508785.1 Oscillospiraceae bacterium | reverse complement strand
ATAAGTTAACGATTTCCCGTTGGTATCCTTAATTTTTACGTTATCCATGAAAGAGTTTTCAAGGATTTTTTCAACTCCGTCAAGAGTTTGAGTTGTCTTATCGTAAGAAAGACTTTCAAACATAAACACATCATTTATATTAAGGAAATTTCTCGGGTCCATATAATAAGCAATTGTCTGGGTGTTTGCCTGATACCAACCGCCTGCATCCTGCATAATCCACTCATCTGAACGCCAGTTATAACAACCGGATGCAGTTGAGCGGTATGAAAGAGGACTGCTGCTCGGAATAAGGCTTCTTCCGACATAGCCCTGAGCATTTGTTCCGAAAAGCGAATTCCAATCAAGACCTGTATCGTAAAATACAAATTTCCAATTCGGATAATACTTTAAAATGTTTTCAATATAAGATTTATATTCATTTGGAACCCCTTCGGGCATTGTAAAATCATGCTCAGTGGGGGTGATTGTTACATACCCTGTATAAACATACCCAGTATATTCTTTACTACTGTATGTAAATTTAATCTTATACCAATTAACATATGTAGTATCGGTTGTTGATTTAACCGTTTCAAGAACAGTTACCTTATGTCCGCTTGAAAGCTGAATATTATTTTTATTGCTGTCCTGAAGTATTGACTTATCTGTTCCCGCACCTGTGCGAACATTTACTTTATCGGCAGATATAGTTCCTTGTGATTCTGCGGCGGAAGCAGTGAAAAAGCAAGAAATTCCTATAATGAAAGAAATGCAAAGCACAACAGAAACGATCTTGTGCAAAGAATTTCGAGCCATTATGTCACGTCCTTTTCGATAATATCCGATTATATATTATCAAAAATACGCTTTTTCGTCAAGTTACAGATGATGGAAAATAACTATTAACTGTGTTTTTTATATTCTTTTTTTCCTGCTCAATTCCTTCGTCGCCGTCCTTATAAAGATACGATGCAGAATAATACACAAAACCGATTTTTTCATAATTTTGGCAAATTAAATCAATTTCTTTTGAAATTACGTCTCTGCTTTTCCACTCGTCTTTTCCGTCTTTGGCATATGAATCAGTTGTGCCTGATTTATAAACCGCAAGACCTACAATCAGTTTACTGCCGTCGCCCGTTAATTCAACCCACTTTTCAAGAGTTTCCTTGAACGGCTGAGCAGAATTTTGAAAACCGAAATATATTTGAGGTATTATGTAATCTACATAAGAATCGGAAGTTGCCCAAAGCTTCACGTCGGCATAATAACTGTTGATATTTTGGTCGATATTGCTTATGGGACTTACTGAGAAAACCTTATTGTATTTTCTTACAAGAGCACAAACCGAGAAAATGAGTGAATTTACATTTTCACGGCGAAAGTCTGCAAGCGATAAATTCCCGCCGTCTGCTTTATATTTATCATAATAAATACTGTCAATTTCCTTATCTGTTCGCGGATAAAAATAGTCGTCAAAATGTATTCCGTCAATATCGTAATTTTTAATGATTTCCCGTATTCCGTCAATAACGTGCTTTTTAACCTGTTCATCGGCAGGATTGTAATAAACTCCGTTTGGAGAACGAATGAGCATCTGCTCGTTTTGTGATGTCAAGGCGTCATATTGAAAATAACCTTCTTTTATAACAGAAATATCATCAACCTTATTTATTCTGTAGGGGTTCACCCAGCACCATAAGGTTATGCCTTTACTGTGACAAACATCAATAAAGCATTGAAGAACATCAAATTTTAAATTGCCGTTGCCGTCTTCACAATACTTGCTTACAGGAAAGATTTCGGATTTGTAAAAAGCATCGTCAAATGCTCTTGCGTGAAGAATGAGTGTATTTACGAAAAATTCTTTCAGCTTATCAACCGTGTTTTCAATATTGGCAATAAAATCTTTTTCCGTTTCAGACGATTTTACTAAATCTTCGATTTCATTATAATAAAGCCATGCCGCAATAATTCTTTCACTGCTGTTGTCACTTTGAGGTGTTTCTTCCGATGGCAGTTCATTTTTATTTGAAGATACAGCACAGGAAGAAAAAAGCAAAATAAATACAAGGCAAATCGAGAGTATTTTTTTCAATTACAGTACTCCCTGTTTCTTTAATGTCTTAATTTGATTTTCTGTGAGTATCCCCTTTTCTGCAAGTCTTTTAATGATTTCAATTTGTTCTTTTGTTAATTGTTTCTTGTCCATTATTATCACCGATAAATGATATGACAAGTAAATAAAAAATATAACTAAAAAATAAGCTCCCAAAGCTTTGGGAGCTTAAATCTTTATAGCTATTTAAGAATCTCTACTTTTTCAACCTTACTGTAAACAATGCTTGCGCACTCTCTGCAAATGGTGTGCTCAACAACCGTTCCAAATGCGGCAGCTTTGTCTCTGTAAATCATACCGTCGCCCATTTGGTAACCTTTCGTAAGGTCAGTTGATCCGCAATATGGACATTCCTCAATTATAATATTTTTCATAATATCACCTTATTTTCCCGATTTTCTTTTCTTTGATTTCACAGTTTTACCGCTGTTTAATACAATAATCACAGCGATAACAATTACCAAAATCACCGCAAACGCAATAATTAAATAATCATAGCTTTTTTTATTATTCGTTTTCTCTTTATTATTTGTATCATCGGCAACAGAACTGCTGTTTTCATTATTTGATAAACTCTCAGTTAAATTTTGCCCTGTACTTTCCGTGTTTGAAGAAGTATCTGAATCTGTGGGAGCATCAGAAGAGCTTTCTTCAGGTTCTGCTGACGGTTTTTCACTGACAATGGGTTCATTATTTATTATATTTACTTTTCCGTTGTTAAATTCGGGAGTAACCGAACCCGAAACAGTAGAGATTTTATTACCGCTTACCGAAAGCTTTATATCAGTTTCACCTACTGCATTATCGCTTGCAACAAAGGTAAGTGAAAGTAATTTGCCTGCCGATGAAAGCGAGCCTGAAGAATCCTTATAATCAATTTGAACATAAGAATCACCTGAATTATTAACGTTTTTATAAGTTACCGCCTTACTGCCTGATGTTACTATTGCTCCAACACTTAGGTTAATAAACTTAACTGCCTTTTCATCGTATCGGACATAAAGAACTGCAGATTTTAATTGAGAATAATCACTTATAAAAATGTCAACCGTAAACTCATCACCTGCAAAGACTTCATTTTCAGAAGCCGAAAACTCAACATTTTTTGCCGCAAATGACGGCAACGCCGAAAATACAAGTATAAACAAAACGAGTAAAATTGAAGTAAATTTTTTCATAGCTATCACCGAATTCATTTTATCATAAAGAAATAATCTTTACAAGTGAATTTATTAAAATGCAATATCTACCTGTTTTTTATACTCAACAACAGCATTTCCCGAAAGAATAAGGCTGTCTTTATCTGCAGTAATATTGAGCTGACCGCCCGGTTCACTTATATCCACAGATATTTTACTGCCGGTTTTATGAAAAAGATATGCGCCGAGTGAAGCCGTTCCGCTGGCGCAGGATTTTTCCCAATAAAGAGTGTCACCCTCATTTACGAAAACGAGCGGTGTAAGAGAATTTGAGCAACTGTCAAACACCATTATGCCCAATGCATTTTCGTTTATCTTTCTACAAATCTTCTTTATTACTTTTTCGGGCGAAAAATCGAGATTTGATTTTTCCGCAATTATATGTGAAATCCCGTTTAACGACACAATCGGTAAATTAAATGTTTTTTCATTATAATCAAACGATATTTCATTTATGACAGCATCGTTTTTTAAGTTGGCAGAAAAAGCATATTTACTCTCATTGTCCAAAATTGCATTAACAGTTAACGGCACTCCCGAAAGACAAACTTCAATATTACTTTTATAAGAATTTTCTTTCAAATAGAGAGCCGCTGCGGAAAGAGCGGCATTTCCGCAAAATTCACCGCCTGCCATTCTGACGGAAATATCATATTTTCCGTTTTCTTCAATAAAACCTACCTGCTCTCCTCTTTTTTCAAGGCGCAAAAGCTGTGACGCAACAAAAGGCTGAAGCTCCCGTGAAATAGGAGTTTCAACCAATAAAGTAATATTTTCAGTTGGGTTAATTAAATAATAATCAATATTCATTTTTATTATAGTTTTGAAGGAATTGTTTTGTTCGTTCTGTTTTAGTGTTGGAGAATACCTCGTCAGGAGTGCCTTCTTCCACAATTACGCCGCCGTCCATAAATATTACACGGTCTGAAACTGCACGGGCGAACTCCATTTCATGAGTGACAATTACCATTGTCATTTTTTCTTCTGCAAGCTGTTTAATTACCTTAAGAACCTCACCCGTAAGCTCGGGGTCAAGAGCTGAGGTGGGCTCGTCAAAGAAAAGGATTTCAGGCTTCATGGCAAGGGCGCGAACAATGGAAAGTCTTTGCTGTTGACCGCCCGAAAGCTCGCCCGGGTATGCATTTACTTTCTCTTCAAGACCCATTTTTTTGAGTAACTCAATCGCTTCCTGCTTTACCTCTTCCTTTTTGCGACCTTGAACGGAAATCGGAGCATCAATAATGTTTTTGAGCACTGTCCAATGGGGAAAAAGATTAAAATTTTGGAATACTAACCCGAAATACTGTCTAAATTTCTTCAAGTTTTTATCATAAACGAGTTTTCCGTTTTTAACGGTGCAGACCTCTTCGCCCATATATGAGAAATTTCCGCCGTCAACGGTTTCCAATAAAGTAGCACAACGAAGTAAAGTAGATTTTCCCGAACCAGAAGGGCCGATAACAGAAACAACTTCGCCTTTATCAACTTTTATTGAAATATCTTTTAAAACTTGATTTTCACCAAAGCTTTTTTGAATATTCGTCATATTTAAAATATTCATTTTACCGTCCCTCCTTACATTTTGTAATATCCCATTGATTTTTCAACCTTGCTCATAACGAAGCTTACCACTGCGTTAAATACATAGTAGAAAACGCCTGCAACTATAAACGGAACAAAGCTTGTCTGTGAATTGGCAATTTGTTTTCCCACGGTAAACATTTCTTGATATGAAACGGTAAATGCTAAAGAAGTATCCTTAACAAGCGTTACTATCTCATTCGTAATACTCGGTAAAATACGGCGGATTACCTGAGGAAGAATTATTTTAATAAAGGTTTGTGTTTTTGAATACCCCAAAACAGCCGCCGCTTCATATTGTCCGACAGGCATGGACTCAATACCGCTTCGGTAAATCTCGGCAAAATACGCCGCATAGTTAATTGAAAAAGCAATGACAACAGGTATCAGCTTTTCCCTTGAAACGCTAATATGAAACAGATAATAAGGACCGTATGTAACTGCTATAAGTTGTAGCATCAAGGGCGTTCCTCTGAGGATAGATATTACGAAACGGGTTATTTTTGCAACAATTTTAATTTTACTCTTAGACAGCAGTGTGACTATCATACCGAGCGGAAGAGAAAAAAGCAAGGTCAGGAAAAAGATAGCGCAGGTTTTTCCGAAACCGTCGCCCATTTTAATTATCATAGTCCATAAAGTCATAGGGGTACTCCTGTATTTACACAGCGAAATTCCTGAAAACACAATGTCGGGTTTTCAGGAAATCGCAATATATTTATATTATTTGATTAAACAGAATTATTTAAGAAAAGTAAGATTACCTTGAAGATCAGGGTATTTTTCTGCAATCTTAGCATAAGTGCCGTTTTCAACAAGAGCTGCAACTGCATTTTCGATTTCATTGCAAAGCTCCTGATCAGTTGAGCGGAATGCAATTCCATACCACTCTTGACCAAGGTCTTCATCAATTATTTTAAAACCTTTGTGATTAGCTACATAATCATCGGCAACAGGCTTGTCAACAAAAACAGCGTCAACTGCATTACCCTCAAGCTCTGTAAAGCATTTGAGGAAACTGTCACAAGTAACGACTTTCTTAAATGAATCGGCAAGGCTCTTAAGCTCACCGTTCAAAAGTGACTCACCTGATGTGCCGAGCTGCACTGCTACATCTTTGCCTGCAAGGTCTTTTGATGAATTAAATCCGCTGTCTTCTTTTACAAGAATAACCTGTTTGTTATCGAAATACGGCTTTGAAATAATATAGCCTTTCTCTTTCATACTGTCAAGGATTGTCATACCGGACCATACGCAGTCACATTCTTTAGCATCGAGCTGAACAAGTTTATTATCCCAGTTTACTGCGAACACCTCAAAATCCCAACCGAGATATTCACAAGCGGCTTTACAAACCTCAATGTCAAAACCTGTGTATGCACCGCTGTCATCTAAATAGCTGAATGGCGGGTACTCAGGGTCAACACCCATTATAAACTTTCTCTTTGTATCATCATTTTGGGGTGTGTCTGTTTCTGCCTTTTTTCCGCAAGCAGCAAAGCAAGTTACGAGCATAAGTATTGCAAGCATTACTG
>JAFLUN010000072.1 GCA_022508785.1 Oscillospiraceae bacterium | reverse complement strand
CTGATTCACGAACAGCCTCAAGTCTGTCACGGGTAATAGCGCCGACACAGCGAACACCAAGACCGGGGCCGGGGAAGGGCTGACGCTCAACCATTGATTCGGGCAGTCCGAGCGCTTTGCCGACAACTCTTACCTCATCCTTGAAAAGAAGCTTAACAGGTTCAACAAGCTCAAAGTTAAGGTCCTCAGGAAGACCGCCAACGTTGTGGTGTGCCTTAACTCCGTCACTTTCAAGAATGTCGGGGTAAATTGTACCCTGAGCTAAAAATTCAACACCGTCAAGCTTTCTTGCTTCCTCAACGAACACATCAATAAATTCTTTGCCTATAATTTTTCTCTTGGTTTCGGGCTCGGCAACATCTTTAAGCTTGTCAAGGAAACGGTCAATAGCATCAACATAAATAAGATTTGCATCCATTTCCTCTTTGAAAACCTTAACAACCTGCTCAGGCTCGCCTTTACGGAGAAGTCCGTGGTTTACGTGAACACAAACAAGCTGTTTGCCGATAGCTTTAATAAGAAGAGCGGCAACAACTGACGAGTCAACGCCGCCTGAAAGCGCCAAAAGGACCTTTTTATCACCGACCTGCGCTCTTACTGCTTCGATTTGCTCTGCAATAAAAGTATCTGCCAATTCTTTTGTAGTGATTCGAGCCATAGACTCAGGTCTTACGTTATCATTCTGCATATTCAAAACTCCCATCATTTAGTATTTAGAACAATTTTAGCATATTACATCGAAAATTTCCATATTTATTGGAAAATTTCTTGCTTAACGCCTTTGTTTTTGATAAAATAGGTTTAATAAAAATATTAAGGGGGATTATTATGTCAGAGTTAAAAGAAATTTTATTGTCTAATATTCCTGCGGCGGTGGCTGTTGTAGGTCTTGTGGGGTATTTCTTCGGAATGGCAATTGTGTTTATTGCAAAGCCGCTTAAGAATGCCGAAAGCTTCTCAATAAAGCCGGTTGACAATGCAGGTAAGACTGAAATCCGTGTTTATTACGGCGGAATTTCATTTGCCTTGGGCGCATTTTTGCTGTACTTAACAATTGCGCTTAAAACACCTGTTTATTCACTTGTCGGCGGTCTTTTCTTCTCAACAACAGTATTCGTAACGAGAAGCATTTTCCTTTGTGTTGATAAGGGCTGGAAATGCCCGTACACAAAGCTTGCAATTCCTGCCGAGGGACTTTTCGTTGTAGCTCTTTGGACCTGCTTCATTTTATCAAAAACGCTTTATTAAAATAAATACTTTACAATGAATGAAAACGCTCCTTTGAAATTTTAAGGGAGCGTTTTTTGTGTTATCTTGTTTATACTTAAAAATGCGCTCTTGCATTTTTTATTACAATAGTATAAAATGTTTCTGTAATTTTTTTGGCAAATCAATAACAGCATTTGCCGTATTCGGAGGTAAAATTTATGAAATTCAGTGAAATGCCTTATGAACGCCCAAATCTTGAAGAATTAAAAGCAAAGCTTTCAGCTATTACAGAGCGTTTGAAATCCGCCAAAAGCTATGAGGAGGCAAAAGCGGTCTTTCTTGAAAAAGAGAACGAGTTTAAGCACATTCAAACTGCATCAACACTTTGCAGTATCCGCCATTCAATTGACACCCGAGACGAGTTCTATGATGCAGAGATGAAATTCTGGAACTCTGCCTGGCCTGAGCTGCAGGAGTATATGCAAGCATTCACCGCCGCTATGATGGCAAGCCCCTACCGCGGGGATTTTGCCAACGAGTACGGCGACCTTATGTTCGTCAACGCGGAAATAGAGCTTAAAACCTTCTCGCCTGAGATAATACCCGAGCTCCAGCAGGAAAACGATTTGACACAGGAGTACGATAAGCTTATCGCATCTGCACAAATTCCCTTTGAGGGCGGAGTGTATACGCTTTCTCAGTTAACTCCCTTTAAGCGTGACCCTGACGACGAGCGCCGTCTTGCCGCATGGAAAGCAGAGGGGCAGTGGTTCAAAGAGAAGCAGCCCCAGTTAGACGAAATATACGACAAATTAGTTCATCTTCGTAACTCTATGGGCAAAAAACTCGGTTATGAGGGCTACACTACATTGGGTTATTACCGTATGGGCAGAAACTGCTATACCAAAGAAGACGTTGAGCAGTTTCGTGCAGCTGTGAAGAAATACCTTGTTCCCGTTGCAGATAAAATTTATCGCAAGCAGGCGGAGCGCCTCGGCAAAGAATATCCTATGAGCTTTGCCGACAACGCACTTGAGTTCCGTTCGGGCAATCCTGCTCCTTGCGGCACGCCTGAGGATATACTTGCTCAGGGTAAAAAATTCTATGAAGAGCTTTCTCCCGAGACAGGTGAGTTTTTCAATATGATGCTTGACAACGAACTGCTTGACGTGCTTTCAACCGAGGGCAAAGAGGGCGGCGGCTACTGCACCGAGATAGCCGATTACGGCGTACCGTTCATTTTTGCCAATTTCAACGGCACTCAGGGCGACGTTGAGGTTGTTACTCACGAGGCAGGCCACGCCTTTGCAAGCTGGACAAACCGTGACCGTATACCGACTGACTATATTTGGCCCAGTATGGAGGGGTGCGAGGTTCACTCAATGTCAATGGAATTTATGGCTTGGCCGTGGGCGGAAGGCTTTTTCGGCAAGGACGCTCGAAAATTCCGTTACAGCCATCTTTCAGGTGCGCTTACGTTCATTCCCTACGGCACAATGGTTGACCACTTCCAGCATGAAGTCTATGCTCACCCCGAGTATACTCCTGCACAGCGCCACGGCGTATGGAAAAAGTTATTGGGCGAATATATGCCCTGGATGAAGCTTGACGGTGACATTCCCGTTTACAGTGAGGGCGAGGGCTGGCAGAGACAGGGTCATATTTACGACAGTCCTTTCTATTATATTGATTACTGCTTGGCACAAACGGTTTCCTTACAGTTCTGGGCAATGCTTCAGGAGGACCGCAAGAACGCTTGGGAGCATTATATGGCATATACCCGTCAGGGCGGCAGCCGTGTATTTACCGAACTGCTTAAAAATGCAGGGCTTGCAAATCCCTTTGAGGAAGAGTGCTTAAAAGGCGTTTGCGCAAAAGCGGACGAATGGCTTGATAAGTACGATTTAAAAGAGGATATCTGATATGGCGAGGAAAGAAAAAAGAGGACGGGCAGGTAAAGCGTCCTATTTTGTCCCCGCAACGTCGGGAAAATACGTTTACAGCGGTCCGCTGTATTCACCCGACAAGTCAAATATCACGGCAAAAGAGGCAAATGTCCGCCGAATGTTATTCAGTATCGGCATAACGGCGTTATCCGCAATATGCGGATTTCTGCCCGTGCCCGGTTTGGGCAACACCTTTTACGTTTTAGTGCCGTACGCGCTGACGCTCATTTTCGCGGCGGTGTCGTTGTGGAAAGCAGGGCGTATTGCTCACTGGGGCGGAGAGAATTTGCGCGAATACGTTTATAATACGACAGTCGTGCGTTTGCCGTGGCTCTTGGTGCTGTGTGCGCTGTTTGCGGTACTTTCCATTGTAGGAGAAGTCCTTTATCTTATCTTAAACGGCATAAATAAAGCCGATTTGCCCTTTGCAATTATATTTTTCTTTATTTCTGCGGCAGTTTCGGTTTTAACACTTATTTGGCGCAAGGTTGAGACTTCAATTCAGTGGAATAAAAGGTAAAATCAAGCTGAAATTTCTGTTTTTTTACAAGAAAAGGTAGCCTCGGACAACTTTTTTCTTGACATTGTTGATGAAAAGATATAAAATAATATAAATTTAATATATTTTTTCAGAAAATTTTGCGCTTCAAATTGAATTTTTCACAATAGGGCGCCCTATTGTAGTTGTATCGAAGATACAACTACAAAAACCTTTATTACTTACTTTAGTACTTTAGGATCTTTTGATCCTTGTAAAATACTTTCTAAGAAAAGAGAGGTTAAGTATGAAAAACTTCAAAAAAGTGCTTGCCGTGCTTCTTGCTGTAGTAATGGTACTCAGTCTTGCAGCATGTACAGGCAAAAAAGACGATGGCGGCGATAAGGGTGCAGCTAAAAAGACATTAGTTGCTTCTATCGAGCAGGGTCTTGAGGGTAAATTCTCTCCCTTCTTCTCGCTGAGCCAATCAGACACTAACGTTGCCGGGTTTGTAACTCTTTATACATTCCCCGTTGACCGTGTCGGCAACCCTGTTCTTAAGGGTATGGGCAAAGACGGTGAGACCCGTTCTTACAACGGAAAGGACTACACCTACTATGCTGCCGCAAATGTAGAGGTTAAACAGAACGATGACGGTACTGTTTACTATGACATGACCATGCGTGATGACATAGTTTATTCAGACGGTACCAAAGCTACCATTGATGACGTTATCTTTGGTCTCTATGTTTACCTTGATCCTACATATGACGGCAACGCAACTATGTACTCACTTCCCATTGAGGGTCTTGAAGAGTACCGTGCAGGTATGGCTCCTCTTTATCAGCTTCTTTACGTTGCAGGTGAGGACAACACAGATTTCTCACTTTGGACTGAAGATCAGCAGAAAGCATTCTGGACTGAGGGTCTTCCCAAAGCAGGTGAAGCTTTCGCACAGTCAATCATTGATTATGTTATGATTAACTATGCCGCTGCTTACGGTCTTGAAACCGAAGCTGATGCTATTGAGCTTTGGGGCTTTAGCGGTGAAAATGCTGCTGAAATGTGGGCATCTATTTATGACGCTTACAAAGGCGACATTGACGGTGAAGAAGGAATCAACGAAACAGAAGCTGCTGACCGTACCGTTTGGGCTTGCCTTGATCCCGCTTACACCGTTGGTATTAAAACAGGTGAATCTGCTGCCAACATCACAGGTATTCAGAAGACAGGCGACTATTCATTAAGAATAGTTACAACTAAATTTGATGCTACTATGATCTATCAGTTGAGCTTGCCCATCGCTCCCATGGCATATTACGGCGATGCAAGTCTTTATAACTATGAAAACAACCAGTTCGGCTTCACAAAGGGCGACCTTTCAATAGTTAAGTCAAAGACAACTACTCCCTTAGGCGCAGGTCCCTTCGTTTTCAAATCATATGAGAACGGTACCGTTCACCTTGAAGCTAACCCGAAATACCTCCTTGGCGAACCGAAGATCGCTAACTTAGACCTTCGTGAGACAAGTGAAGCTAACAAAGTAAGCGGTGTTGTTGCAGGTACTATTGACATAGCCGATCCTTCATATGACACTGATAGAGCTAAGGAAATCGCTGCTCAGAACGGTTTCAGCGCAGATGAGTGGGAGAAGTTTGACGGTCCGAAGCTTACAACAAAGCTTATTGACTACCTTGGCTACGGTTACATGGGCATTAACCCGAACCTTGTAAAGGTTGGCAACGATCCTTATTCAGATGCTTCTAAGAACCTTCGTAAAGGTATCAACACTATCATTTCAGTTTACCGTGACGAGTACATTGACTCTTACTACGGAAACACTGCTTCAGTTATCAACTATCCGATTTCCAACACATCTTGGGCTGCTCCCCAGACCACTGATGACGGTTATCAGATTGCTTACTCAAAAGACGTTAACGGCAATCCGATTTACACTGCTGAAATGACTGTTGAACAGAAGCACGAAGCTGCTGTTAAAGCTGCTCTCGGTTTCTTTGAGGCTGCAGGCTGCACCGTTGCAGACGGCAAAGTAACTGCTGCTCCCGCAGGTGTTGAACTCAAATATCAGGTTGAAATCGGCGCAGGCGGAACAGGCGACCACCCGCTCTACCTTCTTATGCAAAAAGCAGGTGAAGTTCTCGGCTCAATCGGTATCACATTTACCGTAAATGACTGGGCAAATGCAAATGACCTTTACGCTACATATCAGAACGGTACTGCACAGTTCTGGTGCGCAGCTTGGGGCGCAGCAACTGACCCGGATATGTACCAGCTTTATCATTCAAACGGTTCAACTAACTATTATCATATTTCAGACAAAGAGCTTGATGACCTTATCATGAAAGGCCGTGCTTCTGCTGACCAGCCGTACAGAAAGGCTATTTATAAGTCAGCTATGGAGATAATCCTTGACTACGGTGTTGAGCTTCCGATGTATCAGCGCAGTGAGTGCACCGTACTCTCAACTGAGCGCGTTAACATCGACACTCTTCCCGGTGACATGACTCCTTATTGGGGCTGGGCTGCTGAGATTCATACTCTTGAGATGAAATAATTATCAGATTTAGAGTTATAAATTTTGGTAAAGTAATATAAAAGGGTTCCCCGTCCTCTGTTTTGGGGGCGGGGAATCCAAAAACTTTGTCGAACAGCAAGAAGCCACCTCAATGACGAGGCGTTTTCTTGGTGTTCGACACTGTATTATATACGGTAGAATTAAAAGAGTTATTGTTTTTTCTCTTTTAAAACAAACACCGATGTGAAATAAATGGGAGGGAATATTTTGCGTAATTATATAATTAAGCGTATTCTTATTTCTATCGTCATACTGTTTTTCGTAACATTTATTATTTA
>JAFLUN010000071.1 GCA_022508785.1 Oscillospiraceae bacterium | reverse complement strand
GAGATTTTTTGTGATGGAGAATATTATATTTTTACAGGAGGTGCTTTTGTGACATTCCAACTTTTCTGTGACGTTTGTCTTGATTCTCTGATAGACAGCGTTAAGCTTTTGCCGTTTCTGTTCCTTGCTTTTTTGTTTATGGAAGCGCTTGAACATCACGCAGGCAGTAAAATCAATAAAGCATTAGCATCTTCCGGTGGAGCTGGACCTTTAATTGGAGCGCTTTTGGGTTGCGTTCCCCAATGCGGTTTTTCCGTATTCAGTGCAAATCTGTATTCGGGCGGAGTTATAGGCGCAGGCACGCTTCTTGCAGTGTTTTTAAGCACCTCTGACGAGGCGATTATAATTATGCTTTCAAATCCCGACAAAAAGCCGGAGATTTTAAAGCTCATAGCGGTCAAGGTGCTCATAGCGGTGATTTTCGGGTACATTATAACCTTGTTTGAGAAAATAAAGCCTGCTCCTAAAAAGCATATGGAAGACCTTTGCAAAGAGTGCGGCTGTGAGGAAGAGGACGGGATTTTAAAGCCTGCAATTCACCACACGTTAAAGATTTTTGCTTTTGTGACGGTTATTATTTTTATAGTAAATTTGTGCGTGGAATTACTCGGCACCCAGCGCCTTTCATCAATTCTTTTGAGCAATTCTATATTCCAACCCGTAATAGCCGCCGTCTTAGGCTTAGTGCCAAGCTGTGCTTCATCAATAATTCTCACGCAGCTTTACCTTGAGGGAGCAATCAGCTTTGCTTCCGTAATAGCGGGACTTTGCACGGGGGCAGGTGCAGGGCTTATCGTGCTTTTCCGTGAAAACAGAAATCTTAGAGAGAATCTTTTCATTACATTTACGCTTTACATAACGGCAGTCATTTCGGGAGTTGTTATTCAGCTTATAGGAATATAGCATAAAAAATTCTGTCAGCCGAAAATTATATTGTTAATTATCACAATAAAGTGACTTTTAATTTAGCTAAACATACAAAAGTGAATTTCTGTTCACCTTTTCTGTTGAAAAAGACACTGATGGGTGTTATTATAAGGATAAAGGGGGTTCAGAAAATGAACGAATATATTGAAAGTGTTATAGAAACTGTAAAAAGGCGAGACAATGCAAAACCCGAATACATTCAGTGCGTTAAAGAGGTTTTCCGTTCTCTTGAAAAGGTTATTGAGGTTCACCCGGAATATGTTCAGGATGATCTTCTTACCCGTATGGCTGAGCCGGACAGACTTATTACCTTCCGCGTTGCATGGGTTGACGATGCAGGAAAAACACGCATTAACCGCGGGTACCGTGTTCAGTTTAATTCAGCTATTGGTCCGTACAAGGGCGGTTTGCGTTTCCACCCGAGCGTAAACTCAAGTATAATGTATTTCCTCGGCTTTGAGCAGACCTTTAAGAACTCTTTAACAGGTCTTCCTATGGGCGGCGCAAAGGGCGGTTCGGATTTTGACCCAACAGGAAAAAGCAAGGGCGAGATTATGCGTTTTTGCCAGGCATTTATGACAGAGCTTTACCGTCATATCGGCCCGAACGTTGACGTTCCTGCAGGCGACATCGGCGTAGGCTCACGGGAAATCGGATTTTTATTCGGTCAATATAAGAGAATTTCAGACGCGTTTGAAAACGGCGTTATTACGGGCAAAGGGCTCTCCTACGGCGGTTCGCTTGTTCGTCCCGAAGCGACGGGGTACGGCGCAATTTATTACACCAACGAAGTATTTAAGCATATGGGCGATTCCATTGAGGGTAAAACCTTTGTCGTTTCCGGATTCGGTAACGTTGCTTGGGGTGCTATTAAAAAACTTACAGAGCTCGGCGGCAAGGCGCTGACCATAAGCGGCCCCGACGGATATGTTTACGATAAAGACGGAATTGCAACCGAAGAAAAAATTGCTTATCTTTTGGAAATGCGCGCTTCCGGTATGGATAAGGTTCAAATGTATGCTGACAAGTTCGGCGCTGAGTTCCATGCAGGTCAAAAACCGTGGGGCGTAAAGGGCGATGTTATTCTTCCCTGCGCAACTCAAAACGAGGTAAATCTTGACGATGCCAAGCTTATTGCAAATAACGGTGTTAAGTATTACATTGAAGTTTCAAATATGCCCACTACCGAAGACGCTCTTAACTTCCTTTTAGAGCAAAAGGATATTATTGTTGCTCCTTCAAAAGCAGTAAATGCAGGAGGTGTTTGCGTTTCCGGTCTTGAAATGAGCCAAAACAGCCAGCGCCTCAGCTGGACTGCGGAAGAGGTAGATTCAAAGCTTCAAAATGCTATGAAGAATATTTACAAAAACTCTGTTGACGCTGCCGAAAGATACGGTCTCGGTTACAATCTTGTGGCAGGAGCGAATATTGCAGGCTTTGAAAAGGTTGCTCAGGCAATGATGGAACAGGGTATCTATTAAAATAAAAGCCCTAATAAAGCTATAATAAAAAGCTGTCTCGTTTTCGAGGCAGCTTTTTTTGTGAGATTTAATTTAACCGATAATCTGCTTGCAAAGAGCTTTAAGGGAATCCTCGCGAAGCTTTTTAGTGTATTTTGTATCGCCTATTACCCAATCCCATTCAAGCTTGAACCAGTCAATAGGCTGGGGCTTTTTGCCGTCCATTTCTTCTTTTACGAAATCTATGAACTTTTCCCAGCGTACTTTATAGAAACCGCTTACAAGGTCGCCCCACTGACGGTTTGAATAATCGTGAAGTCCGCCCGGGTTTGCGGCAGGGCGTGAATACCAAGTGGTAATAAGCGCTTTGGCGTTGATAAGGTAAAGCTCTTTGGTAAAATCGTCAAGCTTGTTGGCGTAAGCCTCAACCTTTCCTAAATATTCGCCTAAAGTGAAGTCCTTATGATTAAGAAGAACCTTATCAAGCATATCTGCAAGGGATAAAAGCTTTTTACCGTTCTCAAGAAATGCAAAATAATCCTTTGATTTATATTCGCTCTCCATTTTAAGAACAACACCGTAAATTCTGTTTGAAAGTACCTGCCTTAAAATATTTACCGCATCGTAAACGTAACATTCGTTGTCCTTAAATTTGTCATAATCAGCAAGGAAAAGCTTTGCCGCTTCTTCAAATTCCTTAACGTTATAGCCGAATTTTGTATTGCCCCAGCTTGATACCTTGTCGTATCGTCCTTCGGGTCTTCCGCAAAGAAGGTTTTCGGGAGCGCCTTCGCCCAAATTATAGTATTTGTCCGAAAGTGCAGTTTTAAGCTGAATTTCAAGAGACTTTTCAATATTCTCATTTTTGGCGCCGTAGCGTCTTTCGGCAAAGGCATTTATCCAAGCCTTCGTGTCCTTAATATTTTCCCATACGGTTGAAAAGAAAAGATCAAGAACTATGGGGTCAGAGGTGTTGCTTTCAGCGGTAAGGGCAATTCCCTTGAAATTTGAATTTTTTGAGGATTCACGGATAGCGTTTGCGAGAATATCAATATTGCCGTGAATACCCATTCTTCCGCCGAAGGAATTGAGCATACCGTAAAGGTAGTTGAATTTTGAAAGGGGAGCGTTTCTGCCTGCACTTTTCGGTCTGCTTTCTGCAAAAAGGTCAAGCATTAAAACGTGCTCGTCACGGAAAGGCTTTGAGTGTTTAACGAAGGATTTTGTCGGGTTTTCGCCCCAGCCCTGCATAATAAGAACCGCATCTTTTCTGAACTGTGTAAGCGTTCCCACAAAGTTCATATAAACGTCTTTTTCGTTTGAGCCTTTCAGCGTTCCGCCTTCGTGGCAAATATCGCCTGCAAAATATTTTGTAATATCACCGAATACTTCCCTTTGACACTCGTAAAAAAGAGTTGCATATTTCACATAGCTTACAGATGAAGGGTCAATCATAAGCGGGCGGGGGAGCCCGTTCCAAAGCCCTTGTTCAATGGTAGGAACATCGCCTGCTTTTTTGTTGATATCCGACGGTATCATACCGTTGTAGGCCTGAAGCACAATGTCCATACCCAGCACTTGCATTCTGCGGTGATTTTTCCGCGCCAGCTCGCAGGCTTCGTAAAAGAAATCGTCGTGTAAAGGACCGCCCACCCCTGCAATGTTCGCCATATAGCACCAGGCAAAATATGACGGACCCGTAAGGAAATTCTTTATCTCACGCAGGCGGTAGCCGAGCTTAGTTAAAAATCTTCTATATACCTCTTCCATTCCCGTAATATCAAGTACCATGTTAACGCCGTTCATAGCAAGGAAATCAAGCTCCTTTTGCCAATCCTCTTCATTCCAGAAAGCCATGGAATAGGAATGTGCGCAGTAATTGTATGCGTAACGGTGCTTGAATTTCGTGTGGCGCTCAATTTTTCCTTTGACCTGAGGTAAATTTTGAGGAAGCTCAATCCTTTTGCCGTATCTTGAAATATGACAGCCGCAAACCTCTTTAAGATAACAGTTAAAAGCAGAGGCAAGACCGACGCCTGAATTTGAAATAAGGCGAACGGTACCGCGAAGCGATTCCACAATGTAATAGTCGGTTTTAAGCCGTCTGTCAAGTCTCAGCTCAAAGCCGTCAACATAAGATTCGCCGATAGCACGGGCAATAATGCCTTTAACGTCGTCTATTATGTCGTCATCTTCAACAGGGGCATCGTAACCGCTGCCGATAAAGTCAGCAGGTTCTTTGAATTTGGCTTTTTTCTGAGGGAAAGTACAGCTTTCTCCCAAGACCTCAATATTGTTAACGGTTACGTTTTCGCCCGATGAATATTTAATAAAAATTCTTATATATCTTGCAATTCTGTTGCCTTCGCCGAAGGAATAAAAATTAACTCCGTCAAGACTGCCGAAAATCTCAAAAATATTCTCTTCACCGTCGGGGAAAACGGGGATAACGTCATGAACGCTTTTGGGCGCATTAAATGAAAGGTCAATAAATGCAGGATAAGTCACAGCGGAGAACATAGGATTTCTATTCTTGTCTGCCTTTCCGCTCGCATTAAGGATTTCATAGTTCAGAAGTTCCATATCAATCGTTACCGATCCTTTTTTTATATATTTCTACGCTAAAAGTCTGCGTTAAGTTTAAAACCAGTTTTGCGTAAGGTAAATATATCATAATTTTTCACAAAAGTCTATGCAAGAATGTACGTTTTTTCAAATTTTCAGACAATAATGCAATATTTGGTATTAAAGTGTAAAAAATCTATTGAAATCATTAGAAAATTTTGCTATAATTCAAAAGGTTAACTATGTCAGTTAATTTTTGGCATAACCAAAAAACTGCAAAAAATTTTTGGAGGTATAAAAAATGGCAAACAAATGGGTCTATATGTTCAGCGAAGGCGACATGACCATGCGTAACCTTCTCGGCGGTAAAGGTGCTAACCTTGCTGAGATGACTGCTATCGGTCTTCCCGTTCCTCAGGGCTTCACTATCACAACAGAAGCCTGCACACAGTACTATGAAGACGGCAGACAGATCAATGATGAAATCATGGCTCAGGCTATGGAAGGCGTTAAAAAGATGGAAGAGATCAACGGCAAAAAGTTCGGCGATCTTAAAAATCCTCTTCTCGTTTCAGTTCGTTCAGGCGCCCGTGCTTCAATGCCCGGCATGATGGATACAATCCTTAACCTCGGTCTTAACGATGAGGTTGTTGCTGCAATGATCGCAGGCAACTCAGATCCTAAGTTTGAGAGATTCGTTTATGACTCATACAGAAGATTCATTCAGATGTTCTCAGACGTTGTTATGGAAGTTGGTAAGAAATACTTTGAACAGCTTATCGACCAGATGAAAGAAAAGAAAGGCGTTAAGTTTGACGTTGAGCTTACCGCTGCTGACCTTAAAGAGCTTGCAGAGCAGTTTAAGGCAGAATACAAAAATCAGCTTGGCGAAGATTTCCCGTCTGACCCGGTTCAGCAGTTAAAACTCGCTATCGAGGCTGTTTTCCGTTCATGGGATAACCCCCGTGCAAACGTTTACCGCCGTGACAACGACATTCCCTATTCATGGGGTACTGCAGTTAACGTAATGCCCATGGTATTCGGTAACTTAAACGACGAGTCAGGCACAGGCGTTGCATTCACCCGTGACCCTGCTACAGGTGAGAACAAGCTTATGGGTGAGTTCCTTATCAACGCACAGGGCGAGGACGTTGTTGCAGGTGTTCGTACACCGATGCCTATCGCTCAGATGGAAAAAGAATTCCCCGAAGCATACGCTGAATTTATTAAGGTATGCGACATTCTTGAAAATCACTACCACGATATGCAGGATATGGAGTTCACTGTTGAAAACAAGAAGCTCTATATGCTCCAGTGCCGTAACGGTAAGAGAACAGCTCAGGCTGCTCTTAAGATAGCTTGTGACCTTGTTGACGAAGGTCATAAGACAGAGGCTGAGGCAGTTGAAATGATTGACCCCAGAAACCTTGATACACTTCTTCACCCGCAGTTTGATGCTAAAGCACTTAAAGCTGCTACTCCTATGGGTAAGGGTCTCGGCGCTTCTCCCGGAGCTGCTTGCGGTAAGGTCGTATTCACAGCTGACGATGCAGAATCTTGGAATGCTAAGGGCGAAAAGGTTGTTCTTGTTCGTCTTGAAACATCACCTGAAGATATTACAGGTATGAAGGCTTCACAGGGTATCCTTACAGTTCGCGGCGGTATGACATCACACGCAGCAGTTGTTGCACGCGGTATGGGTACTTGCTGTGTATCCGGTTGCGGCGACATCA
>JAFLUN010000070.1 GCA_022508785.1 Oscillospiraceae bacterium | reverse complement strand
CATATCGCAAATATATGCGCTTTTTACGGGTAAACCGATTGTGAGTGTAACATCGGTTCGCTTATTAAAGCACTCGTAACCGCGAAGGATTATGTCGTCCCCGTCCTCTGCCTGCTTTGCAGTTTCAAAAATGATATTTTCAGCATCCGCTGACAGGAGTGAAAACTCGCACGGAAGCGTTCCCTTAATTCCGCTTACCTTAACAGCAGTCATGGGGACATTGAGCTCATACGCCTTTTTAATAGTTCCCGCCTCTCTGTAATCATTTGCGTGGGGATACAAGGAATATGTAAATTTATGCTCGCATTTGTCGGCTAACGGATCGGGGAATGTGCCGCATTTAAGCAGAGTGAGTGTCATTACGCCGTCGTGAATTGCGTGACCGTACTTACAGTCATTTAACAGGCTTACACCGTAGCCGTATTCGGAAAGGTCGCAGTATTTATGGGCGCAAACCTCAAAACGAGCGGCATCCCAGCTTGTGTTTTTGTGTGTGGGGCGTTCAACCGAGCCGAACTGAATGTCATAAGTCGCTTTATTGGTATTGACATCAACGGGGAATGCGGTTTTAAGCACAAGGTGCGATTCTTTCCAATCAATAAAGGTGTCAAAATCAATTCTGTCAATATGGTCATAGACAAAAATTGTCTGAACAATTTTGCTTTGATTGTATTTTCTTGTGATTTTAAGCCCTGCTCTTTCGCCCTCAAAAACAGGTTCCACGCTCTGCAAATCCGTAATGTCCCAATGCTTTTCCGTGTAATAACTGCTGATTTCCCAGTTATCGTACTCTCTCGGATAGTCCTCGTAAACCGTGAAAACATTGCCCTTTGCGCCCTGCTTTAATACCTCACGGTTGTTTCTCTTATCAAAAATCGAGGAGAAATTGCCGTTTTCGTCAAGGGAAAGCCTAAAGAATTTGTTTTCAATGGTATTATCGGTAAGAGTGATGCTTGATTTTTCCTCTTCGGGCACGATTACCTTGTAGCCTTTTGGGGGAATATTCTCGGCATAAATATATCCGTCGCCGAATTTCACCGCAGATGATGAAACGAACGAGTTTGGATTGTAAACTAAAATGCCGTTATCGGCGCACACGCCCTCAGCCAATTTTTCAAGGGCATTTTCGATTATTTCGGTGCCCGTTGACTGAATATTTCTGTACTGCTCGTGAGAAACCTCATAAACCTCGTGAATTGACGAGCCGGGGATAATGTCGTGGAACTGATTGAGCAGAATTGTCTCCCAAGCCGCCTGCATTTTTTCCTTTGGATAAACCGAACCTGTAAGATACTCGTTTATAAGCGAAAGGGTCTCCGCCTTTTCAAACATAAATTCACTTGTGCGGTTATATTTTTTATTCTTCGCCTGAGAGGTGTACGTACCTCTGTGAAATTCAAGGTAAAGCTCGCCGTTCCAATGGGGAATACGGGGATTGTTCTCCGTTTTCGTCTTAACATCTTCAAGGAAATCGCCTGCATATCCCATTACGGCAGTTGATGTTCCCGGGATTCCCTTTTTAAGACGGTCATACATTTCAAGGTCCTTTGCAGTCGGTCCGCCGCCGCCGTCACCGAAGCCGAAGGTTATTAAAACATCGTCATAAAGCTCTTTCTGCTGAAAACGGTCATAAGCGCCCCTGAGCTGATTGGCATTGAGCTTTGCGTTGTATGTAACGTTTGTTGCAGGCTCCTGACCGCGGTGTTTATCCTGCGCAGTCATAAAATAAGTGAAAATTTCCGTATTGTCAATTCCGTGCCACAAAAATGCGTCATAGGGCATTTTATTGCTCTCATTCCAGCCGATTTTTGAGGTGATGAACTTGTCAATACCGCATTTTTTCATAATCTGCGGAAGAGCCGCTGAATAGCCGAAAACATCGGGAAGCCACAAAACCTTACTTTCAACGCCAAATTCCTTTTGCATAAAGCGTTTGCCGTAAAGGAACTGACGGACAAGGCTTTCACCTGAGGAAAGATTGCAGTCTGCTTCAATCCACATTCCGCCTTCAACTTCCCACCTGCCCTGCTTTACCATTTCTTTTACTTCGCTGTAAAGCTCGGGACTTTCTTCCATAAGGAATTTGTAAAGCTGAGGCTGACTTGACATAAATTTATATTCAGGGTACTTTTTCATAAGAGCCAGCACCGTTGAAAACGAGCGCAAGGTTTTTTCTCTTGTCTGCGCTAAAGTCCACTCCCACGCAACGTCAATATGGGTGTGACCTATGCAAATTGCGTGGATTTCACCCTCACGGCAATATTTACCGTAAAACTCGTTTTGAATATACTCCTCTGCCCTTTCAACCGAGCTGTAAAATTCCTCGGAGTAGGGATTTCGCACATCAATAAGATTAACGGCGTTATTGATATGCTTTTTTATTTCAAAATAGTTTCTTGAATTTTCATCTTCAAATTCAAGTATTTCAAAGGGCACTTTTAAATCGTAATAAAGCTTTTTAATCCTTTTATCTACCAGGCGAAGGGTTGCAATGAAATCAACGTGCTCGGGAAAAACACTGCCCGTGTAAGCATAAAGGTAAATTTCATAAGTACCGGGGCCGTCTAAAAATATCTCACGGTGGTTTTTGTCAATACCCTGCACAAGTTTACCGTTAACGTAGGCTATAAACTGAGGGTTAACGTCTGCCCAGCCAACAGTTGCGTCCGACGCTATTGAAAGCTCCGCCTCGCCTTCCGCAAAGCTTTCGGGAACGGTGACTTTTTTGTAAAACCAAGCGTGTTTATCGCATTCCCCTGCCCAGCGGTCTTTATAAGTTACAAATTCACGGAACGTGCCGTCGATTGGGGGTAATTCGTTACCTGATTTATAACCGCACTCCTTATATAAAAATCCGTCTTGCGGAACGCCTGTTTTTACAGTTAAGCGCTCTAATTCTTCTAAAAAGACCCTGATTCTGTCTTCAATAAAATCCTTCATTATGAAATCCTTTCGCCTTAAATCATTTTAAAAAAATATCGCTCATTAGGTAAAATGAACCGCAGATAAGCACGGTATCATTTTTATTTGCTGAGTTTAAAATTTGACTGTAAGCCTCTTTGGGATTGCTTACTGCCGATGAACTTTTACAGTATTTTTTTGCGGTTAAAGCCAAATTTTCCGCACTCTCTGCCCGTGGGTTTGACGGTGTGCAGGCGGTTACGCTGTCACAAAGGGGGCATAAAATACTCAAATATTTTTCCGTATCTTTATCCGCCATCAGCCCTACAAGCATTTTAATATTTTTTATGTTATACCGCAGTAAAAAATTCCGAAGCGCCTCGGCGCACCCTTCATTGTGACCGCCGTCGCGGATAATTAAGGGGTCTGTGCCTATTATTTCCATTCTTGCAAGCATTCGGGTTTTTGTAAGACCTGCTTTTATATGCTCTTTTGAAATCCCGAGTAATTTTGCCGTTTCTATGGCGTTTACGGCATTTTCGATTTGATGCTCGCCGTTAAGGTGCAAAGTATAGCTTTCTCCGTCATATTCAAAAACCGTTTCGCCTAATTTATCACTGATAATATTTGAATTTTTCGGCTTTGCAATTACAAGATTACTGTTTCTTTCTTTTGCCGTTTTTTCGATTACGGCTAAGACCTCACTCTTCTGATTTTCAGAGGTTATAACGGGAACTTCGTCTTTTATTATTCCGCACTTTTCAAAAGCAATCTGCTGGAGTGTGTCGCCTAAAATCTTTGTGTGGTCCAGGGAAATTGAGGTAATAACGGAAACTTTAGGGCGAGTTAAAACATTGGTAGCGTCAAACCTGCCGCCAAGACCTACCTCAACGACTGCATAGTCGCACCCCAATTCATAAAAGCACAAAAACGCCGCCGCGGTTATGGCTTCAAATTCAGTTATTACTATGCCCTTTTCATTCAGCTTTTCAATTTCTTCACGCACTCTTGTTGTTGCTCCGGCAAGAGCATTTTCGGAAATAAGTTGCCCGTCAATTTGAATCCGCTCACAAAAGGAAAGAACGTAGGGCGATGTGTAAAGCCCCGTTTTATACCCTGCCTCGCTTAAAATATTCGCAATATGGGTTGAAGTTGAGCCTTTACCGTTAGTGCCTGCAATGTGCACCGTTTTGATTTTCTCCTGCGGATTTCCCAGAGATGACAGCAGCATTGAAATCCGTTCAAGCCCCGGCTTTATTCCAAACTGCAAAAGAGAATGTATATATTCTACTGATTCCGTATAATTCATATTATTTCATTTTCATTGATATATCAAACGCTTTTACAGAGTGAGTAAGCGCGCCGAGAGATATAATGTCAACTCCCGTTTTTGCAACCTCGGCAATATTTTCTAAAGTAATATTACCCGAAGCCTCCGTAAGAGCTTTTCCGTCAATAATTTTAACCGCCTCTGCCATTTGCTCGCAATTCATATTGTCAAGCATAATAATGTCCGCGCCTGCTTTTACTGCCTGTTTAACCTCTTCAAAATTTCTTGTTTCAACCTCAATTTTTACCATATGACCGAGCTTTGAACGAAGAAGCTCTACCGCGGGAATTATTCCGCCGCAAGCGTCAATGTGGTTATCCTTGAGCATTGCCCCATCAGAAAGATTAAAGCGGTGATTTCTTCCGCCGCCGCAGAAAACTGCATATTTTTGCAAAGCTCTGAGCCCAGGAAGAGTTTTTCTTGTATCGGCAACCTGTGCGCCTGTGCCTTTGCAGAGTTCAACCGCCTTATTCGTTGCAGTTGCAATTCCCGACATATGCTGAATAATATTAAGCGCTGTGCGCTCGCCCTTTAAAAGCTCACGGGTTTTGCCGTTAAATTCAACGATAATATCGCCTTTATTCACCTTATCTCCGTCTTTTTTGAAAGCGGTAAATGTAAACGTATCGTCAAGCAAAGTGAAAACACGCATGGCACAATCTAATCCGCAAAGCACGCCGTCATCTTTCGCAATGAAATAAGAATCGTTTCGCTGATTTTCCGGTATGAGCATATCTGCCGAAACATCTATGTAATTTATATCTTCTTCTATGGCTGTTTTAATAATAGCGTCAATATAGAATTTATTAAGCATCATTATCGCTGACCTCCCGTAAAATTATATACGCCACCGTGGCAAGGCTCAGCGCCTCGCAATATTCGGCAGTTATTTTGAACTTTCCGTTTTTAAGACGGTTAAGAATTTCACCTACACGCTTAAAGCCGACACGGACAACATCTTCGTTAGCAGGCATTACAAAATAAGACCGCTGCATAATATTTCTGATTTCTGTGCAAACGCCTTTAATAAGCGGAGCGCCGTCAAGGTCACATTCGTAATTTCCGCTTATCTGAACCGCAGGATTTCCCGAAGAAATTCTCCGTGAAATATCGTCCGCACAGCGCTTGCCGAATACAAGCGCCTCTAAAAGAGAGTTGCTTGCAAGTCTGTTTTTACCGTGCACTCCCGTATTTGAACATTCGCCGACGGCGTACAGTCTGTTGACAGTTGTCTGTGAATTAAGGTCAACCTCAATTCCGCCCATTAAGTAATGCTGACACGGGAAAATGGGAATAAGGTCTTTTGTAATATCCACATTATATTTAAGACAGCCCTCGTAAATGCCGGGAAATCTTTTATGAAGATAATCGCTGTCCCTGTGAGTAATGTCAAGATAAAAATTGTTACTGCCTGTCCTGCGGGATTCAATAATAATTGATTTTGAAACAACATCACGGGGGGCAAGCTCAAGACGCTCGTCGTAGCGGTGCATAAACCGCTCTTTCTTACAGTTAAGAAGATAGGCACCCTCGCCCCTTACCGCTTCGCTGATAAGGAACTGCTCATTATCAGACGAATTAAATGCAGTGGGATGAAACTGAACGTAGCTTAAATTCTTAATATTAGCGCCTATTTCATAAGCCAAACGAACGCCGTCACCCGTTGCAACCACAGGGTTGGTGGTATATTTATAAACTCTGCCTATGCCGCCCGTTGCAAGAACGCAGTAGGATGCAAAATATTCGTTCTGTCCGTTGTTCTCTAAAACATTTGCGCAGATGCCGTTTTTAACTCTCGTCAGCTTAAATACCTGAGAATTTTCAATAATTGTAATATTTTCCCGTTTGCGAGCCTCTATCAAGAGCTTGTTAACGATTTCTGCTCCGGTCGTATCCTTATGATGAACAATTCTTCTTCGGCAATGCCCGCCCTCAAGAGTTTTTTGCAAAGTTCCGTCATCGTTTTTATCAAAATCAACGCCGTATTCCATTATTTTGCGAACCTGATCGGGTCCCTCTTCAACAAGGGTCGTTACTGCGTCAATATCGTTGGCACGCTGACCTGCGATCATAGTATCCTCAATATGAAGATCAAAGCTGTCGTTCTCAAAGCTCAAAACAGCGGCAACCCCGCCCTGCGCCAAAGAGCTGTTGGACAAAGTGTCGCTTTTCTTTGAAAGCACAACAACATTTGTGTCTTCCGGTAGGCAAAGAGATGTATAAAGCCCTGCGGCGCCGCAGCCGACAACTAATACATCGCATTTTTTCTGCATTTCGGTCATTTCCTTTCAAATACGGAAAGTTAAAATCATATACTTTGATATCATAACATAAACTTACGGAAAATAACAGACTTTTTGACAAAAATAATTAAAAATGCTATGCAGATTTTTTACCGAAAACAGTTGACAAATCCTATTGCAAGTGGTATCATATTCGAGCAATAAAGCAAATGCGCCGGTAGCTCAGCTGGATAGAGTGTTTGGCTACGAACCAAAAGGTCGGGG
>JAFLUN010000007.1:27254-38811 GCA_022508785.1 Oscillospiraceae bacterium | reverse complement strand
ATTTATTATCTATGTGAAAATTATACTATAAAAAAGTGAAATTCTCAACATTAACTCCGAAACCCTCACGGGTTCAAGTCCCTTAAACCAACATACAAAAATAAAAGAGATAACACAAAAGTATTATCTCTTTTAGTGGTGCGGATGACGGGACTTGAACCCGTACGACTTGCATCACAGGCTTCTGAGACCTGAGCGTCTGCCAATTCCGCCACATCCGCATATAAAATTTTCGGTTTCTGAATTTTACACGGTGAAACCAAACCGAGGCGGGCTGCAAGAGCAATTCCGCAAAGTGTCCACTATTTTTACACGGCGCGGACTGCCGAGGTGGAGCTTGCTTTCAGTTAGAAACTTACTATTCAGCTTAATCCAACTGTTAAATAATATCATTTACAAGCCGAATTGTCAAGTTTTAAGGCTTCACTTTTTTGTTTTATACCGCACCCTTGCGTAATATTTCTATTTTTCAGTTCTCGGTTAATTGTGTTTAGAACCGTCTTTTTATCTCCGCTCCATTTAGGCTCTTCAAGAAGCGATTTTGGAGCATCACCCGTTATTCTGTGAATAACGATATTTTCAGGTATTATTTCAATACATTTGCATACCAAATCGGCATATTCTGCCAGTGTCAGGGTTGTTACCTTGCCGAGAGCATAATCGTTATAAAGGTCCGTACCTTTAAGAATATGTAAGAGCTGGAGCTTTATGCCGTCTGTGCCGCTCTTTACGGCAAAGCGGACAGTGTTTAAAATGTCACTTTCGCTCTCTCCTGGCAACCCGATTATTATATGCGTAATAACATTTATTTTACGCCTTTTAAGCTCTTTTACCGCATCTTCATAAACAGAATTATCATAACACCTGCGTATATATTCAGCGCTTTTCTCGTTAGAGGTCTGAAGTCCCAATTCTACAAAAACGGGTTTGATTTTGTTAAGCTCGGAAAGCAAAGAGAGTATTTCATTCGGCAGACAGTCTGGTCTTGTTGCAACAGATAACGCCACGATTTCAGGGCTGGAAATTGCCTCAAAAAGAGCTTTTCTTAAAGTGTCGACGGGCAAATATGTAGTAGTGTAGCTTTGAAAATATGCTACGAACCTTTTAGCATCGGTTTTGCCCTGTATTCGCTTTTTGGCATTTTCAATTTGCGATTTTATGTCATTTCCGCTTTCGGCAAAATGTGACGAACCCTCACTGCAAAAAATACAGCCACGAGTGTCTTTTGTGCCGTCACGGTTCGGGCAGGTAGTCCCCAAACACAGAGAAAGGCGGTAAATCTTTTCGCCGAATACCGCCTTGTAATATTCGTTTGCCGAATAAAATCTGCCACTCATCTTATAGCCTCTTTGCCGCGTCCGCATCAATGAAAACGTGCACATTCGGGTGAAGCTGAAGAACGCTTGCAGGGCAAAGTGGGGAAATATCGCCGTTAATCATCTCAAAAATTGCGTCTTTTTTGCTTTCGCCCGTTGCAATCATAAATATTTCCTTTGAACGCATAATTGAAACTGTGCCCATGGTGAGCGCATAGTGGGGCATAGGGTTTTCGTCAAAATAGATTGAGTTGGCGGCAATTGTGCTTTCGGAAAGCTTCACCTTGAAGCTTTCCTTTGTGAATTTTGTTGACGGCTCGTTAAAGCCTATGTGCCCGTTCCTGCCAAGACCCAAAAGCTGAACGTCAATACCTCTGTCGCGGATTAAACAGTCGTAACGCTTGCACTCTTTTTCAAAATCTTCTGCATTTCCGTTTAAAAAGTTTATGTTTTCTTCCTTTACGTCAATGTGGTTAAAAAGGTTTTCGTGCATAAAAGAATAATAACTGTTCTTATCGTCTTTCGGAAGATTGCAGTACTCGTCCAAATTAAAAGTAGTAATATCCTTAAAAGAAACCTCGCCCTTTTTAAACCGTTCAATAATATTTTTGTAAACTGGCAGGGGAGAAGCGCCCGTAGCGAACCCGAAAGAGAGCCGGGGCTTTGCATTAACTCGGCTTATGAGTACTTCACCCAAAATTTCGCCGAGACTTTCTTTGTTGTTAAAAATCCTTACTTCCACAATTTTTTTGCTCCTAATGTTGAATTTATTTTATTTATTTTCAGTTGTTGCTGAAACTGATTTTGCCATTTCGGCACGGCGCTGCGCCATGTCCGTTCGTACTGAATTAAGCTTTTGACCGGTCAAATCATACCAAATATACGGCACAAGGCTTAAAAGCCCCAAAACGCTCGGAATAAGAGTGAATAATGCCCAGATAAAAAGGTCGGTATTCTCACCCTTAACCGCAGTCCGTACACCGTTAACGTTTATGTAAGACAAGCCGATAACAGGAAGAAGAGCAGTTGCGATAGATGTTGAAACGGAGCCTGTCAGCTTGCCCACAAATGTAAGCACCGAGAAAGAGACGCCCTCATTTCTCTGACCTGTTTTCCATTCCATATAATCTATTGTATCGCCTATCATCTCTGTGGGAATAACCATATTTACAGTATCAAAAAAGCTGAAAACAAGGTTTCTGGCAAGAAGCAACGGAATAATAACGGCGATGTTGTTATACTGCTTCATACCTATGACAAATACGATTACAGAGGTTATAAGCCTTACAAATGCGTTAAGAAAAATTATCTGTCTGTTGTCAAAGTGTTCTTTCAGCTTTGGGATAATAAGATATGTTGCCCAGCCGAAAATTGTACCGGGCAGGTTGATTATTAAAACAAGTGAGCTAAGGTTCATTACCTCTGCATAATAATAGCTTTGGAACACGTTTGCAAGTCCGCCTAAAGCGCCTATAATGTTGCCGCAGACAATAATTAAAAGAGGTTTGTTTGTTACAAGAACCTTAAATCCGTCTAAAACCGAAGGCTCTTTAATTGATTGAACTACTCTTTCCTTGCAGAATATGCCTGCCAGCGAGAAAAGTCCCATTCCAAAGGTTGCGGCAATAACCGAAAGAAGGCAGAAAACCTGAGGCAGAGAAAGGGGAATAATATTATGCTCTGATGCATCCATAAGAAGGGGTATAAGTGAAAGGGAAAGTCCGCCGATAATTCCCGAAATGAAGCGTGCAGAGGAAATTGCTCTCGTTCTGTCTGCAGGGGACGGAGAAATTGCCGTGCTCATTCCCCAAAAGGGAACGTCTCCTATGGTGTAAAACAGTTCCCAAATTATATATGAAAGATACATATAAACGATTTTGACTGTTACGTCTTTCGCATTTTGTAAAATCAGCGGACCTGAGAAAAGCAAAACCGTTGTTATTGCAAGGGGAATAGGGACAATTAAAAGATAAGGACGAAGTTTGCCGTAGCGTGTTCTTGTACGGTCAATTATGGAACCCATAAGCGGGTCGTTAACGGTATCCCATATTCCGAGAACCAATATCATAGTTGCTACTGCCTGGGCGGGAATCCCGAATACTTTTGTAAAAAACAGAGAAAGGTACCCGCCTGCGACCATATTGTAGCCGAAAACCTGACCTGCATTCGCAAAGCCGTATGCCAGCAGCTCTTTCACACCGACAAAGTGCCTGTCAATACTGTTGTTTGCCATTTTTATCCCCCATTCATTATTTTATTTTTCACAAGTCTTATTTTCCGCCTGCGGTAAAGAAATCTCTTTTGTCGTTGATGCGGATATAAGATTTTTCATAATCGTAAATAAGACGGTCTTTTGCACTCATTTTATAGTCAAAAAATCTGTTCTCTATTTTGTCGTAAAGCGGAGTAGCAAGTGTGCAGGCTTCTGCTTCCCCGTCTGCAGTTGCGGCAAGAATGATTATATCACGGTCAGACGGAAGAGTAACAGAACCGTTGCTGTCAACGTCGGCAGTAACAATCCAGAAGAAAAGCTGCGATGCAATTTCGTCACCGTGCTCAGAGTGTGAATGTGTAAATTCAAAACCGAGCTTTCCGTTTTTGGTAAAGGCAGTTTCGCCGTAATCGTAAAGATCCCAGCCTGCGAAGTAATCTTTTATATCGTTTATTTCATAAAGTTTGTCGCCAAAGGTCGCTAACTTGTCGCCGTTTAAGGAAGCGGCAAGGAAATGGATCTTTTTGGTGCCCACGGGCGGAATAATTACTTGACCGCCGCAAAGCACGGCGTTTCTCTTTGAAAGGTCAAAGGTTATTCCGTTTACGTAAATTTCTCTCGGAGTAATTTCCGCAGGAATGGTTCTGTGAATTTCAGGAAGCGTTCCCTTTGGAGTAAAATTCCCCGAAAATGCGCTTATATTTGACGGAATTGTTAAAGGCAATATGTCTTTATCGTTTATTTTTTCACGCTTTACTTTAAGAGCGAAGGATTTTATTTCAAATGGCTCTAAATCAAAAACAAGCTTTCCGTCTGTTACGGGGAAATCTGCAATGTGCTCTTCCGAAGCGTAAACAAGCCTTGCCGATTCAATGGGCACTGACAGTGAAAATTCAATGTTTTTCTGCATCTTTTTTTCACTTTCGCCTATGCGGATAATAATTTCATCGCCGTCCTCGGCTTTTTTCATAGCGCGCAGTATTGCGCCCTTTGATGAAAGCGAGCCGAATGAAAATTCTGTACCGAGGGCACCCCCGTGCTTCGAGCAGACAAATGATGTCAGCGGCATAATGAAATCACGAGCCGCCGCCTGAGTATCTCTGCACACAGGGCCCTCGTGGGAGTAAATGGCATAGGAATATTTATTAAGCCCTAAATCCATCATAGACTGCATACTGTCAATTTTATAATTCTTTCTCGGAGTATGAACGACTGTAAGACGCAGGGTGTTATCGTCAAACTTATCCCAACCGTATTTACATTCGCTGATAACCGAAACGCCGAATTCACCGCTTTTATCGGTAATATCGGCCCATTTTTGGGCAGGGACTTCAAAGAGGTTTTCATTCATATTGCCACGCTTAATAGTGCCAAGCCCTAAGTCATAGACGGCGGTTTTGTTTTCAGCAGTGAACGGGAAAATCTCTTTGCAGCAGGAGCGAAGGCTTCTCCATTCAATGTCGTTTTGCACCTCAACGTATTTTCCGCCTGAGGACAGCGCAATAAGACTTGAAAAAACAGATTCTCCGTATGTTCTCACAATTTTTATTGCGGCTCTGCACGGGCCTTTTTCGACTACCGTTGCAGATTTAATTTGCGGCGTGTGCTGAGGAGCATACTTGAGCTCGTCAAAATTCATTTCCCAGGCAGGCCAGGAGCTACTGCCGTTATAATCGAAAATTCCCGTTGTAATGGGAGAAGAAAGTATTTCCCTCTTTAATTCCTTATCAAATATCGAGGCAATGCTGCCTTGAGAATTTAGTGTAACTATGTATTTCTCGTTTTGAAGAACATCTTGCGAAACTTTAACATCTGTTTGAACAGAGCATTTTTGAAGCTTTAAATCAAACACCTTGTACCCCAAAGCAGGAACAGTTACTTGAGCGAGAATTGAGGTTGAATTTAAGCCGTGTGCCATAATCTGTGTGGGGTATTCTTTCCCGTCAGCGTCAAACAGTGAAACTGCGGAACCGTAAATGTTTTGCGGAAGCTTAATCTTAACAATATCCGTGCGCTCATATTCCATTGGGTTTGCAACGATTACGGGAGTACCTTCCGCAAAGGACGTGTCCAGCTTTTTGGCGATTTTACTTACTGCCGCCTCGTATTCTCCCGAAAAAGCGTTCATAGACAGGGCATAATCGTTCCAACTGCGCTTGTACGCGCGCTGTACGGACGTGCCGGGAATATCGTCGTGGAATTGATGGGCAATAACTCTCTTCCACGCTGTTCTCAAATTTTCGTCAGGGTATTTATGATTTGCAATTACCTCTGCCGCAACACACGCTCTCTCCGCCATGTCGGCAAGCTCTTCGTTGCGTCTGTTCCAGCGTTTGCCCACGGCACGGGAAGTGTATCCGCCCACCGCATGGTTTGTCATAACAAGCTCATTGTTCCAAACGGGGAGCTTTTGCTTTTCCTCTGCCGACATATTTTCAATATCACGGTAAATGTCGTCTGCGGCGGCAGAAACAATTTCTGTGTCACTGTTCTCGTTTTGATTTATCTCTTTTTGAAGTACCTTAACCGAAGCTTCAGGGGGAGCGCCGCCCGTGTCGCCGTGGCTTCCGTGGAAAACGGTTGTATAATTTATGCCGTTTTTCTCGTTTTCCTTTAGCTTTTCAGTTACAAAATCGTAGTTTCTTATATTCTTAAAGCAAAGGTCATATTTACCCGGATTTGTTACTGCATAAACAAAATTTCCGTCAACACCGTACCATTTGCCTATGTCAAAGGGAATCCCGTATGCCGACCCCCAAGAGAGCTTTTGCGTAGTAAAGCCTTTAAGGTTTGCGTGGTGCATAACAGACGGCAAAGCGTATCCGAAGCCAAAGCAGTCGGGAAGAAAAATATCAACAGAGCGTTTGCCGAAATTCTTTTCAAAAAATCTGTTTCCGAGAAGAATATTCCGAAACAGCGCCTCAGGCGAGGGGATATTAACGTCGCCGTTCTCAAATGCGCTTCCGCAAACGTTCCAACGCCCGCTTGCTACATATTTTTTCAGCTTTTCCCATTTGTCAGGGTAGTATTCGCGAATCAGCTCGTAACGGTAAGCACCCTCAAAGCTGAAACGGTAGTCGGGATATTTTTCAAACAATGCAAAATTTTCATCAAGAGTGGCGGGAATATACTTTTTTACTGTTGTTTCAAAATCCCAGCACCAAACGGTGTCAAGGTGAGAATTTGCAATGGTATAAATTTTCTTTTTGCTCATATTTCCTCCTAAGGTATAAGGATTTTTTGAGTAAAGGACTGCTAATTGAATTATATAAAAAATTTTTATAAAAAGCAATTAAAAATATCAAAATATATGTAAAAATACACTCGACTTTATATTAAAAAACTGTTAAAATATAAAAGAGAAAAATTTTCCTCGGAGGGACATGTATGAAAAGGGCAGTATCGCTTTTAATTGTGCTTGCAATTCTTATTTCAGTAACGGTAATTGCGTTCACATATCCTAAAAAAGGCGAGGAATTGTTAATTTCAAAGGACAATATTTCATACGACGTAAGCGCTTCTCTTTACGGAGTGTCTCTTGATAACATAAATTTTGCCTATGACGGCGGTCTTGCTTCCAATCTGGTAAGCAATAATTCATTTGAGTATGAGGCTGACAGATTTTACGGTTGGAATATAGACGCGCTGAGTTTTTCCGTTCAAAACAAAGATGGACTGAATGAAAACAATCAAAACTATCTTTCCGTAACGGTTGACGGAGAGGGAGCAATTTTAAATAACGGTTACACCGAATTTTACGATTATAAAACATATAATTTCAACGAGAAAAAGAAAAACACCCCCGATATGGGCTTTGAAAAAGGCGAAAAGTACGAGTTTTCGGCATACTTTAAAAATGTAAGCTTTGAAGGCTCGCTTACCGTTTCGCTTAAAGCGTCGGGAAATACCGAATCGTATAATTTCGATTTAACCGAGTGTGAAGACTGGACGAAGATTATTTTTCAAATTGAATCTGAGGTGACGGCAGACGGCGGTCTTTTAATAAGCGCAAACGGTACGGGAACTTTTTTGATGGATTTTGTAACGCTTGTTCCCACAGGCAGTCACGGCTTTCATGATGACGAGTGGAAATATACGAGTATTCGCACGGATTTGTACGAGGCGCTGAGTGAGCTTTCCCCGAAATTTGTCAGGTTTTCAGGCGGTCTTTTTGCAGAGATTGACAGCATTGAAAATCTTTACAGTTGGAAAAGCACAATAGGACCGCTTGAGGCGAGAGTGCAGACCGATAATTCTCGGTACGGCAATGAAAATGGCATAGGCTGTATTAACTCCAATGCAATGGGGTATTATGAATACTTTATGCTTTGCTCCGATTTGGGTGCAAGCCCTATTCCCGTTATCAGCGCAGGAATAAGCAATCAGAGCATAAACGGTTATGCTGATATGCGGGAAAGTTACAAAAACGGCGTATTTACCGAAGACGGATGGCAGACTGTTCTTGATTCAATGGCATTAAAGCCCGGAACAGACGAGTGGGATACTTTCGTTCAGGACGTTTTGGATCTTATTGAATTTGCCAACGGAAGCACCGACACCCGGTGGGGTGCGGTACGCGCTGAAAACGGTCACGAAGAGCCGTTTAATATGCAGTTCATTGCCATAGGAGATGAAGCTTACGGCGACATTTATTGGCGTAACTTCGATGAACTTTATAAGGCGATAAAAGCTGAATATCCCGAAATTACCGTTATTGCATCTTCAGGCGCTGATACTGACAGCGAAGATTTTAATGACGCGCGAAGCACCGTAAATTCAAAATATCCCGATGTTTTGCTTGACGAGCATTATTTTACCGAGGGCGGCTATCTTTTCAATAATCTTTCTAAATATGACAGCTACGAGCGAAACGGCGCAAAGGTAATGGTGGGCGAGTGGTCGGTAAAATCCAACGGATACGGTACTGTTCAAACTAAAAACAATGTTTGGTCCGCAATCGAAGAAGCGGCGTATCTTACAGGAATTGAAAAAAATGCAGACGTTGTCAGTATGATTTCCTACGCGCCTGCGCTTGCAAAGGTAAACGCCCAATCCACAGACGTAAATCTTATTTGGTTTAATTCGAAAGAGGTTTGCTTAACTCCCGATTATTATACTCAAATGCTCTTTGCCAATAATTTCGGCACACAGTATATTTCAACCGATCTTAATATGGCGGACAGCGGCGTTTACGAGTCCGTAACCGTTGATACGGCAGAGCAGGTAATTTATGTAAAGCTTGTAAATTCCGAGTTTAAAGATGTCAATTTAACACTTAACATTCAAGGCTTCGGAAATGTGACTACCGCTTCAAATCAGTATTTATCCGAAACGTTTAAAGCCGCCTGCAACGAGGTTGGGGAAAAGCTGTATGTTGCTCCGAAAGAAAAGTCTTATGAGCTAAAGGATAATAAACTTAATTTCACGGTTGAAGGTCTTTCCGTAAACGTAATAAGAATACCCTACGGCGAAGGTGACCAGTCAAACCTTTATGTTCTTCCCGAAACGGGAATTGTAAAACCGTTTATACCGACTGCCTTTAAAGTTGTAATACCGTGTGTTATTACGTCACTGTTAATAGTTACAGGCATTGCGGTGCTTGCAAACAGACATTCACTGAAAAAGAGAAGAAAAAATAAATAAAGAAAAAACCTCTCGGCAGAGAGGTTTTTTTATGTCTGATTATTTCTCAAACGGATAAACGAGATTCATTTGCCGTCTGCATTCATCCATAATTTTCATACAGTCAAGGGTTGCGGAAAGGGGAACGTAACGGGATTCTTTAAGTCCGCTTTTAAATTCTTCGGCGGCTCTTGTAAATTCCGTAAGGTAATCGGTTGAGCCTTTAAAAACAGTTTTTCCCTTTTCATTTTGCAATATAGCTTTGTTTGACATATGGAAAAAAGCAGGAAGCTTGATGTTGCCCTTCGTGCCCGTAATTGTACAGTCAGAACGAATACCCTTCATTGCCGAATTGAGCTTACATTTAAAATTGCCGTAGGTAAGAACAATATCCTCCGAAACATCTATTCCGTTTTCTATTACTCCGTTACATTCTATTTTATCGGGGAAACCGAACAAATTATAGCAGTATGTAATCGGGTAAATTCCAACGTCAAGCAAAGCGCCGCCTGCCGTTTCGGGAAGGCGTACACGGGAGTTTTTAGGCTTCATAAGTCCCGGGAACTGAAAATAAATCGAGGCGGATAAAACTTCTCCTATTTCACCTGACTGAACCCAGTTTTTAACTGTAATTGCAACGTCTGAAAACCAAGTCCACATAGCTTCCGCAAAGTAAGTGTCATTTCTTTTTGCACAATCTATAAGCTCTTCAACATCCCTTTGCGTTACGCCCACGGGCTTTTCACAAAGAACGGGCATTTTATTTTCCAGCGCCTCAATAGCGTATTGCTTGTGAGACGTGTGCGGCGTTGCAATGTAAACGGCGTCTGCCCCCGAGTGCCTGATTGCCTCTTTGGCGGTCTTATAGACTACCGCGCCGTGGCTCTTTGCAAATTGCTCTGCCTTTTCATAATTACGGCTGTATACAGCAACAATTTCGTGGTCGCCTTTTTCTATATTGCCGGCAGTTTTTGAGGCAATACCGCCGCTACCGATGTAGACCCATTTTGTTTTACTCATAAATTACACAGCCTTTCCTTATTGAATTTATTTAATTTCAGATATATCGTACGGTGTGCGCTGATATACAAAGTAGTTAAGCCAATTCTGCATAAGAAGGCTTCCCTCAGTGCGCCAAGTGATTGGGGGAGTGAGCCTTGTGTCGTCGTTGGGGAAATAGTTATACGGAATTTTTATGGGAAGACCCTTGTCCAAATCCCTGAAATATTCCTTTGCAAGGGTGGTGCTGTCGTATTCGGAGTGACCTGTGCAGAAAAAGTTTCTGCATTCCATATCCGCAACAATATGAACCCCTGCCATGTCGGAATATGAGAGAATTTGCAAATCCTTAACAAGTGCAATATCCTCTTTTCTGACCTCAGTATGGCGTGAGTGGGGAACGTTAAATACGTCTGAAAAACCGCGGAGCAGCGGATGATACATATCAAGCGAGCGGCACTTGAAAATGCCGAATACCTTTTCGGGAAGAACATATTTCGGGATTCCGTAATGGTAGTAAAGCGCCGCCTGAGCGCCCCAACAAATGTTGTATGTTGAATAAACGTGAGTTTTAGCCCACTCGAAAATCATGCAAAGCTCATCCCAATAGTCAACCTCTTCAAACTCCATAAGCTCCACGGGAGCGCCCGTAACTATCATACCGTCAAAGCGCTGGTCTTTAACATCGTCAAAGGTTTTGTAGAATTTGAGCATATGCTCCTTTGCGGTGTTTTTGCTCTCGTGGGTTGCAACCTGCAAAAGCTCCACGTCAACCTGCAACGGCGAATTACTGAGAAGGCGCAAAATCTGCGTTTCCGTCTCCATTTTAGTGGGCATAAGATTCAAAAAAAGAATTTTAAGCGGACGAATATCCTGTGTCATTGCCCTTGATTCACTCATAACAAAAATATTTTCAAGCTCAAGGTTGTGTCTTGCGGGCAGTTGGTTGTCAATTTTAATCGGCACAGTTCATCACTTCCTTATCGTAAATGTATATAAGTCACATTGAATTTTTATTTTATCATATATATCTTAAATTTGCAAATGTAAAGGGTAATTTCAAAGAAAAATTTGCAATTTCACATTTTCCTTGATTTTATTATCCGCATTTGCTATTATTTAGTTGGGAGGGGATTTTATGATGGCAGCTGTTATAGCGTTGGTTGCACTTGTAATAATATGTGTTATAAGTATAGGGTTCAATGACAGTGGCGCAACAGGAGCGCAGAAGGTGTTTGCAGGAATTGTTTTAACGGTTTTACTTGTAGGATTTTTCATATCGGGGTTGGCAGGAGTAGGAGAACTTATGCCTACGGTTTTGGCTCCGTTTATACTGTTTTTCATTATAAGCATATATATGGCAAAGGAAGACCGTGCTACTGAACGGTTGCTTTTGAAACAGGTCAAT
>JAFLUN010000007.1:23907-27154 GCA_022508785.1 Oscillospiraceae bacterium | reverse complement strand
ATATATGGCAAAGGAAGACCGTGCTACTGAACGGTTGCTTTTGAAACAGGTCAATGAAAAGCTTGAAAAAACGGAAAAAGAGCTTGAAGAAATCAAGCTGCTTTTAAGTCAAAAGACTGAAACAGAAGTAAATTCAGAAGAATTTGAGGAATCTGAGGAAAATAAAGAACAGTAAACATTGATATTCAATAACCGCCCTGCGCAAAAATGCAAGGCGGTTGATTTTTTATATCAAAGTATTTCGGCAAGTATGCTGTTTGAGAGCAAAAAGCCTTTTTTTGTAAGACGCAAACCTATTTCGTCTGATTCCATAAATCCGTTATCTATAAAGATAGCGGATTTTTTTATCATTTCATCGGGAATTTTAGACCTAAAACGCTTTTCGGTTTCTCTGTTTAAAAGCCCTTCGCAAAGCCTTAAACGGAGCATTGCATATTCGGTAAAATCACCGCCTGTGCCGTCGGGAACAGGCTTTGCACCGTTCAAAAATACGTTTAAATCACGCTCAAAATAAAACCGCTTGCCGTCTAAAAAGGAATGTGCCGCAGGGCCGAGACCTAAATATTCTTCGCAGTTCCAATATTTAAGATTGTGACGGCTCTCAAAATCAGTTTTTGCAAAATTTGAAATTTCATATTGCATTATGCCGTTATTTTCAAGAGCTTCGCAGACCATAAGATACATTTCGGCAACTGCATCGTCATCAGGCAAAGACAAAGATTTTTGATTTTTATAAAATAATGTGCCTTCTTCAAGCTTTAAAATGTAAGTGCTGATATGGGGAATACCGAGAGATAAGCAAAAATCAAGTGTTTCGGAAAGCGTTTTTTCCGTTTGGTGAGGTATGCCAAGCATAACGTCAAGTGAAATATTACTGATATCTGCATTTTGCGCAGAAATTACCGCTTTTTTTACGCTTTCAGCGTTTGAAAGCCGCCCTAAACACTTTCGCTCACTATCAACCGCCGACTGAAGACCCATTGATATTCTGTTAACGCCGCTTTGCGCAAGCTCTTTAAAAAAGTCGCTTGAAAGCGCATACGGGTTACATTCAACAGTAATTTCCGCATTATCCGTCAGGAAAGGGGAGGCAGATTTTACAATTTCGCTTATTTTGACGGCTCCGAGAACTGACGGAGTTCCTCCGCCTATGTAAAGTGTATCGGCTTTACACCCAAAATCTGCCATTTGGGCGGCAATTCGGCTTTTTAATGAGATTACATATTGCTCTTTTACACTCTCGTCAGCCCGCATTGAGTAAAAATCGCAGTAGGGGCATTTGGAACGGCAAAAGGGAATGTGCAAATACAGTCCGATATTTTTACTTTTATTCATCGTCAAGCTTAAGCACTGCCATAAACGCCTCTTGCGGAACTTCAACCGTGCCGAATTGGCGCATACGCTTTTTGCCTTCCTTCTGTTTTTCAAGAAGCTTTTTCTTTCTCGTAATATCGCCGCCGTAGCACTTTGCAAGAACATCCTTGCGCATTGCCTTAACGGTTTCACGGGCAATAACTTTACTGCCTACTGCAATTTGAACGGGAATTTCAAACATTTGACGGGGAATATTGTCTTTGAGCTTTTCCGCAATTTTTCGGGCTCTGCCATATGCTTTGTCGGCGTGAATAATAAACGAAAGAGCGTCTATTGTGTCGCCGTTAAGAAGAACGTCAAGCTTAACAAGATTTGAACGCTGATAATCGGAAAGCTCATAGTCAAAGGACGCATACCCTCTCGTGCGGGATTTAAGCGCATCAAAAAAGTCGTAGATTATCTCATTGAGCGGCAGTTTGTAATGTAAATCAACACGGTCGGCATCAAGGTAAGTCATACCAATGTAAACGCCGCGCCTGTCTTGGCAAAGATCCATTATTTGACCAACGTATGAAGGCGGAGAATAAATATGCGCCTCAACAGTAGGTTCTTCGGAATAATCAATGGTTGCAGGGTCAGGGTAGTGGCTGGGGTTGTCAATTTCAATCATTTCGCCGTTTGTAAGGTGAATTTTATAAATAACGCTGGGAACAGTTGTAACTAGGTCAAGGTTATATTCACGCTCAAGCCGTTCCTGAATTATTTCAAGGTGCAAAAGTCCGAGAAATCCGCAACGGAATCCAAATCCCAATGCGCCAGATGTTTCAGGCTCAAAGGAAAGCGCGGCATCATTTAACTGAAGCTTTTCAAGAGCCTCACGCAGAGCCTCGTAATCCGCCCCGTCGGCAGGGTAAACACCGCAGAACACCATGGGATTTACTTTTCTGTAACCGGGGAGCGCTTCTGTTGCAGGATTTTCGGCAGTAGTTACCGTGTCGCCCACTCTGGCATCGCCTACCGTTTTTATTGATGCGGTGATGTAACCAACCTCGCCTGAGGAAAGCACATCCGTTTTTTCCATAAAGGTGGGGCGCATATAGCCGACCTCAACAACGGTAAATTCAGCCCCCGTTGCCATCATACGCATGGTGTCGCCTGCTTTGATTTTACCGTCAACAACACGCACGTAAACAATAACACCCTTGTAGCTGTCATAAACTGAATCGAAAACGAGAGCGCGCAGGGGCTTGTCGTCATTATTTTCAGGGGGCGGAACAAGCTTTACAATGCTTTCAAGCACTTTTTCAACATTTTCGCCCGTTTTTGCCGAAACCTTCGGCGCTTCACTGCAGTCAAGACCGATTATGTCTTCAATTTCTTTTGCCGCTCTTTCAGGGTCAGCGGCAGGAAGGTCGATTTTATTTATAACGGGAACAAGCTCTAAATCGTGGTCAAGAGCCAAATATGTATTGGCAAGTGTCTGTGCCTCAACACCCTGCGAAGCGTCAACGATTAAAACTGCGCCCTCACAGGCGGCAAGAGAGCGTGAAACCTCGTAGTTAAAGTCAACATGACCGGGAGTGTCAATTAAATTCAGCTCGTAAGTGACACCGTCGTCTGCCTTGTAGTCAAGCTTTACGGCGTGGGCTTTAATTGTAATTCCCCGTTCGCGCTCCAAGTCCATATTATCAAGGAGCTGGTCAAGCATATCACGCTTTGCCACGGTGTCCGTAAGCTCTAAAAGGCGGTCCGCCAAAGTGGATTTTCCGTGGTCAATGTGCGCAATAATAGAAAAATTTCTGATGTGTTCTTTCTTTTGCATTTCGTACCTCTTATATCTTAAATCCTTCTCCGAGGATTTCTTTTGCATTCGTAATTATTAAAAACGCTTTTTCGTCAAAGGCTTTTATTTTTTTAATAAACTTACCCGTCT
>JAFLUN010000007.1:20451-23807 GCA_022508785.1 Oscillospiraceae bacterium | reverse complement strand
ATTAAAAACGCTTTTTCGTCAAAGGCTTTTATTTTTTTAATAAACTTACCCGTCTGGTTATCATAGCAGGCGCAAATAAGCACATCCTTTTCGCTGTTGGTGTATCCGCCGCTGCCTTTAAGCACCGTAACGCCTCGGCGAATATCGTTTATGATAAGACGGCGCATTTCATCGCCCTTTTCGGTGACAATCAAAATAAGACTTGAGCGGTGAACGCCGAAAATTATATAATCAATGGTTTGTGAGCTTACAAATATTACCACTGCTGCATAAAGTGACGATTCAATATTTTTGTAAACAATGCCGCCCAGCGTAATAATGGCAAGGTCCATAAGAAAAATTGATTTGCCCAAGCTTATATGCGGATATTTTAGTCCCACAAGTTTTGCTATTATATCAGTTCCGCCCGTTGTAGCGCCGTTTATAAAAATAATGCCAAGCCCTGCGCCAGACAGCACTCCGCCGAAAAGCGATGCTAAAAGCAAATCACCGCGGTACACGGGTAAAAAATCGCCTATATCAATAAGCGCGGATATAATAAAGGTCGCCCAAAATGAAGACAGTACAAACTTCATTCCAAGCTTTTTATAAGAAATAATGAAAAGGGGAATGTTGAGTATGAGAATAACCGTACCTATGGGCAGACCGAACAGAAAATTAACTACGGTGGCAAAGCCCGTAAAGCCCCCGTTCAGTATTTGATTTTTGGATAAAAAGCAGTTTATGGCAATGCTGTAAAGCACTCCGCCCAAAATAAAAACTGCCGTGTCCGATAAAAATGATTTTAGTTTAATCTTTACTTTCAAACATTTCAGCACCTATTTCCTTGATGACTATTTGCAGCAAGGAGTTAAGGCGCTCAGTGGAGCCGCTCAAATATAAATAACCGATAAGCGCTTCAAAACCCGTTGCATAATGATAGTCACATCCGCTTTGGTTTTTCGGCGTGTGAGAGGTATGCGCATTTCTGCCTCTCTTGAAAACCTCAGTTTCCTTTTCGGAAAGCTCGGGCAAAAGGATTTTCATACATTTTGCCTGAGCCTGAGCGTTGACCGCTTTAACCGAAAGCTTATGTAAATCACGGACAGGTCTGTTGGCATCGTTTACCAGCATTTCACGGATAACCAGCGAAAAATATGCATCACCGACAAACGCTAAAGTCAGCGGACTTAACGTGTCGGGATTTGTGTGTCTGTCAAATGGTATCATATTATTTTATCCTTACGGGATATATTCAAATTCTAAGTCGTATATACTTACAAGGTCGCCCTCGTGAATGCCTTTGTTTTTAAGCTCGTCAATAATTCCGCTTGACTGCAATACCCTTTGGAAATATTGAAGGGATTCATAGTCGTCAAGGTCTGTTTGGCAAAGAATCCTGTAAAGCCATTCTGCCTCAACAATGTAAACGTCGCCCTCAACGGTAACTTTAAATCCGTCACTCTTGGCTTTGGATTCCATTAAGCTTACGGGGATTTCTTCTGCCTCATAGCGTTTAACGGGGGGGAGTGTGTCAAGAAGCCCTGCCGCCGCGTTTATAAGATCTTTTGTGCCGTGCTGTATCGGTGCGCAAATTTCAAAATACTGAAGTCCTTTGTCCTCAATGTATTTTCTGAATGATTCCAACTGTTCGTCAGAGGCTAAGTCAATTTTATTGCCTGCAACAATTTGCGGGCAGGCGGCGAGCTCAGGATTAAACTTTTCAAGCTCTGCGTTTATTGCTTCAAAGTCTTCAATAGGGTCTCTGCCCTCACTGCCTGCAACGTCAACAATGTGGATAAGCATTCTGCATCTTTCAACGTGGCGCAAGAACTCGTGACCGAGGCCTACACCGTCGCTGGCGCCCTCAATAAGCCCTGGAATATCCGCCATAACAAAGCTTTTTTCGGGACCCATTCGAACAACTCCCAAAACGGGAATAATAGTTGTGAAATGGTAATCGCCCACAATTGGCTTTGCTTCGCTTACAACGGATATAAGCGATGATTTACCGACGTTCGGAAAGCCCAACAGTCCTACGTCTGCAATAAGCTTTAATTCAAGCTTTACGTCCCATTCTTCACCGGGAGCGCCCATCTTTGCAAAACGGGGAGCTTGTCTTGTGGACGTTGCAAAATGTGAGTTGCCCCAACCGCCTTTACCGCCCTTTGCGGCTATAAATTCATCATCCGAAGAAAGGTCAGCCATTATAACGCCGCTTCTTTCTTCTCTAATAACAGTACCCCTGGGCACACGAATAATAAGGTCTTGTCCTTTTTTACCGCTTCTGTGACCGCCTGAGCCGTCCGAACCGTTTTCGGCAACGTATTTTCTTTTGTAGCGGAAATCGGCAAGGGTTGAAAGGTTGTCGTCAACCTTAAAAACTACGTTTCCGCCTTTGCCGCCGTCTCCGCCGTCAGGCCCGCCGGATGCAACGTATTTCTCACGGTGAAATGCAACTGCGCCGTTTCCGCCGTTGCCACCCTTGATTTTAATTTTAGCAATATCAACAAACATAAAGCTACCTCAAAACTATATACAATTGTACATAAATACATATTCTTTATTATTTTACACTAAAAACCAAAAATAATAAATAGTATTCCGAAACTTTTTTATTATTTTTTAAAACAGATGTTTTCTTGCAGAAAATTATCGTAAAATGTAAAAAAATATGAAAAAGCAACCAATAAGTCCGTAATTTTGGACTAAAAATTGCAAAATTTGCGAACATTTGTATTGACAAAGCGAAAAAAGTTGCTATAATAGTACTCGTAAAGAACATTTGTTCAAGTTTGTTCGGCAAAAAATGCAGAAATTATATGTGGAGGTAAGTAATATGACAACAGCAAGCGTTATTTCAATTTTAGTAGATTTTTTGGCGGTGGCACTTTTGCTTTACGGCTTTATAAATGAGGAAAAGGTTATTGATTTTGAAATGAACATTAAAAGAATAGTAGTGGGAAATATCAGAAGATATATCCGTATAAAAAATCACAAAAAGGCAGTTGCCGAAGGGCGTCATCTTCGTGAGGTGAAAATTACACCTTGCGAGCGCTCAAACGAAAGCAACGTTGCTTAATAATATTTAATATCCTCTTTCACACCTAAAATACGGGGCAGTACGCTTTTTGTACTGCCCCGTATGCTTTTATGTATTAAATTTTTCAATTAGCTTATCATAATTTTCTTCACGGTGCGGAAACGTGCAGTTACTGCAATCCTTTATGCCGTTTGGAAGTACGGTGTAATTGCCCTTGCAATCCTCTTTATAAAGCGGGCAAAAACAGAAAAGACAGTTGATTTTGTCAATCCCGCTGTGGCAGGGGTAATATTCGCACTCTTTATTTTCAAAAAATTTATAGCTCATATCAATC
>JAFLUN010000007.1:0-20351 GCA_022508785.1 Oscillospiraceae bacterium | reverse complement strand
CCGAACTCTTAAAGGTATTCCCATACTGTCGGCGATTTTTTGGCACTCTGCAATATCCTCTTTGGAAATTACATCAACAAGTGAGAATTTAACCTGTACATCATATTTTTTACATTCCTTTGCAAATTCAAGAATTGCAGGGAATGCTTTTTCTTTAAATGTCGGGTGGCACAAAGCCTCATACTTTTCGCTTGTGGGCGCGTTGAGTGATATTGAAACAATATCCATATTCTCGCAGATTTCCTTGGCGGTGGGCTTGTGATTCAGCAAATCCGAAAGGCCGTTTGTGTTAACGCGTAGAAGGCAATTAGGCAGTTTTTCTTTAAGATATTTCGCCGTTTTGATTAAATTTTCGTAAGCGCAAGTGGGCTCGCCGTAACCGCAAAAAATAATTTCATTACTATAAATACTAAAATCAAAAGCGTCAATTTCCGCCTTTATTTCCTCAAAGGTCGGGCTGTGACCCGAAAACCAAAGAGTATCGGCATCGCCTACGCTGTCGCCGTTTTTGCGGATGCAAAATTCACATCTGCACGGGCAGGAATTTGTAATGTTAAGATAAACGTGATTTTCAAAAGTGTAAACTATGTTAGCCATATCTTTCTCCTATTTAAATAATTTGCTTTTAAAATTCATTTTGTCAAGCACTGCGCCTAAAATCCAAAACACCGCCGCACTGCCAATTGCCTGCACAATGCTGAAGGGCACGGAAGTTAGGGCAGAGGCGAAATTATACAAAAGACTTTCCGCCGCAAGATAGCCGAAAACCGTTATAATTCCCGAAATAACAGGCATTGCAACAGTTGCTTTATTTACAATTTTATTTGGATTTTTTGTAATTTTTGCGCTGTACATAACAGCAAAAGGCAAAACATTCATGGCCTTTATTACTGCCGTTATGGGCGCCCAAACTGCGGCGCCTGCAAACAAATCCGCAATACCGCCGCCGATAGCCGCCGCAAGACAAGCGTAAGGTAACGGAAGAATGCAGGCGGCAAGGTAAATTATACTGTCGCCCAAATGAATATAACCCTCGTTAATGCCTGTGTTTATCTTAATAAATGCAGTTGCGACTGATGTTAAAGCGGCAAAAAGTGCGGTTAATGCCAAAAGGACGAGCTTGCGGATTTTTTTGTCAGTCACTTTTAAGCACCTCTAAAAAATATTGAAAATTTATTCCGTCGTTTCGGTCAGTACCCTCTGAAAATGTGCTTTCTACGGACTTTTCTATGAATTTTGATGCAGTATTTACCGCATTTTTCAAAGGAATGCCCTGCACGGCTTTGGCAGCTATTACGCTTGCAAAAAGGTCGCCCGTGCCCGAGTAACTGCCGCCGAAAATCTTCGATTTTATGTAACGGCAAGAGCCTTTTTCACAAAGAATATTGTAAATTTCGCCCTTGTAACGAACACCTGTAACGATAACAGATTTAAGTGTTTTTGTTATCAGTTTTTCGGCTATTGAACTGATAAATTCAATATAATTTTCATCTTCGCTTTTTTCAATAATATCTCTGTAATTTACATCGGCGAGTATGCAAAGCTCCGAAAGATTCGGAGTTATAATATCCGCCGATTTTGCAATTTCTGCCACTTTTTCACAAAGCTCTTGTGAATAAGTTCCGTAAATTTCGCCGTCATCTGCCATTACGGGGTCAACAACCAAAACGGTGTTTTTTGTTTTGAATTTTTTTATAAAAGAAGTAATTAAATCTGCCTGAGCAGGGGATGCAATATATCCTGTCAAAATGCCGTCAAAGCTGTATCCCAGCTTTTGCCATTCGTTTTCATAAGCGGAAAATTCATTTGTAAGGTCAACAAAGTGATACGAGCGGTACCCCGTCTGGGCAGAAAGAACTGCCGTCGGAAAAGGACAGCATTCAATTCCCAGTGAAGAAATAACGGGTATAGCTGCTGTAAGCGAACACCTGCCGAAGCCCGAAATATCACCTATAACGGCAATTCGTTTCATATTTATCACCTTGTGATACAGTATTCGCACAAAAAGTTACATAAAAACAACCTGCCGTGCACGGTATCGTTCCTTTCTTCGTAAATTTAGAGCGACTTATCCTTACAAAAATTAACATTGCAAAATCTATTTCCGTGATATATAATATACTTAAATTGTCATTATTAAAATATACAAAATCAAGAATTTTTAAGGGGACAGTTTATGAAAAAACAAAACAGTCTCTATATGCAGGTTTACGATTATTACTGCAATTTAATTGAGACGGGAAAAATTCAAAACGGCGAAAAAATCCCATCTATCAGGCGAAGCTCCTTAGAGTTAGGGGTCAGCAAAACCACCATTGAGCAAGCGTATATGTGTCTTTGCGACGACGGCTATTTAGTGCCGAAAAGTCAGAGCGGATATTACGTTTCAAACCGTGCGGATACTCGAAAAAACGAATTTTTAAAAAGTCCCGAAACCCTTCAAAATAAAGTGATTTACGATTTTTCGTCATCGGGCGTTGACAGTGAAAGCTTTGATTTAAGCCTTTGGAGAAGATATGTTAAAAGCGCTCTCAGGCAGACTGAAAGACTGCTTAGCTACGGTGAGCCGCAGGGTGAAAAAGAGCTTCGCGAGGAAATCGCATCCTTTGCCCGTGAAAACAGAAACTGCGTTTGTGATTCGGAAAATATCGTAATCGGCGCAGGTGTGCAATCGCTTTTAAACATTTTATGTCCACTAATAAAGATAAGAAAAAGCATTTCCTTTGCAGACCCGTCTTACATTCAAGGGGTGAGGGTGTTTGTTGACCATAATTTTAAAATCTCAGAAAATTTCGACAGTGCGGATATAATTTACACCTCGCCCTCAAGGGTTACCCGTTGGGGCGACACGATTTCCGTTTCCGAAAGATTTAAGCTCTCGGAATACGCAAGAAATACAAATAAACTTATTATTGAGGACGATTACGGCAGTGAGTTCCGCTATGTAAACAGACCGACCCCTTCTTTGCAAGGGCTTAGCGGCGGCGAAAATACCGTTTATCTCGGCACATTTTCTAAATTGCTTTTGCCGTCAATTCGAATAAGCTATATGATTTTGCCCCCTGATTTAAATAAAAAATACCGTGAGGTAGCAGCCGTTTACAACCAGACGGTATCAAAGGCAGACCAAATTGCTCTTTGCAGCTTTATCCGTGACGGGCATCTTTCATCGCAGATAAGAAAATCAAGAAAGCTTTATTTGCAAAAGTCAAAATATCTTTGCGATTTACTCGAAGCTGAATTTACGGAAAATGTGACAATCGGTAAAACGGATTCTCCGCTTTTTGTAAAGGCAACCGTGAAAACGGAAAAGCCGTTGCCCGCTCTTTTAAAATCCTGCGAAAAAGAGGGCTTGCGGATTATTCCCGTTGCAGAAAAAAACGGCGGGGCAGAAATTGCCTTTTCCGTGTCTGCTATTAGTACGGAAAAAATGGAAAAAGGTATAAAACTGTTAAAAGAATTGTCTGTTGGTAGTGAATAATGACAAAAAAATCATAAGCAATTGTATGAAATGATATTTTTTTAACAAAAACCCGTTTTTTTTACAAAAAGCATAGATTTTTACGCACAGTTCTGTTATAATGACTACACATGTGTTCAGTTATATATTTGTATATATAAATACGCATTCATTAAGTTTAGTTAAATGCTATTTTTATAAGGGAGGAAACCTACAAATGCTCAAAAAGATTAGTACAATTCCTTTTAACGGAACGCCTGAGCAGGAACAGCAGTTAAAGGCTGTTATTGAAGCCAACAAAGATGATAAAAGTATGCTTATGCACGTAATGCAGGAAGCACAGGGAATCTATGGCTATCTTCCGTATGAGGTTCAGGTTATGATTGCAGAGGGAATGGATATTCCCCTTGAAAAGATTTACGGAGTTTCAACTTTCTACGCACAGTTTGCCCTTTCACCGAAAGGTAAATACAACATTTCGGTTTGTCTCGGAACGGCTTGCTACGTTAAAGGCGCGCAGTCAATTCTTGACAAGGTTGAAGAAGAGCTCGGCATTGGCGCGGGCGAATGCACACAGGACACAACCTTCTCTATTGAAGACTGCCGTTGCATAGGCGCTTGCGGATTAGCCCCCGTTTTGACTGTTAACGACGACGTTTACGGCAGACTTGTTCCCGATGATATTCCGGGCATAATCGCCAAGTACAAATAATTCTTTTACCTAATTAAGAAAGGGATTTGCTGCCATGAAAATCAGCACTATAAAAGATTTACTTAATGCACAGATTGTCTGCGGTGAGGATATGCTCGAGGACGACGTATTTTCCGCTTGCGGAAGCGATATGATGAGCGATGTTCTCGCTTACGTTAAAGACCAGGCGGTTCTCCTTACGGGCCTTGTAAATTCACAGGTTATCAGAACTGCCGAAATGATGGATATGGTATGTATCGTCTTTGTAAGGTCAAAGCAGCCGACGGAAGAAATGATTGAGCTTGCCAAGGAAAACGGTATGGCTATACTCACAACGGATATGCGCCTTTACGAAGCTTGCGGAAAGCTTTATGTAAACGGTCTTGTCGGAAACGGTAAGGTGCAGCATGAGTGAATCTTTGACTTTTCATTTCGATGTTGACGGTGAGGATTTTACATCCGCAGGTCAGGCATCGGTTCAGGTAAAAAAGAATTTACGTCGCCTCGGGATTCCGCCTGAAATTATAAGGCAGGTTTCAATTGCCATGTATGAGGGCGAAATCAATATGGTAATTCACGCAGGCGGCGGAGAGGCTGACGTAATAGTCAGCGAAGATAAGATTGAAATTATTCTTGAAGACCACGGTCCCGGGATTGCGGACGTTGAGCTTGCCATGCAGGAGGGGTATTCAACTGCTCCTGACAGCGTGCGCTCTTTAGGCTTCGGCGCAGGTATGGGTCTTCCGAATATGAAACGCTATATGGACGAAATGACGATAGATTCGACCGTAGGTGTGGGAACGACTATCAGAATGGCGGTTTATCTGTCTTAATAAATTCTTGCTAAGGGGGTAGTTTTAATGTTCAAACATTCTGTTGAACTTGACGTGAGCAAATGCACAGGATGTACAACCTGCATACGCCATTGCCCTACTGAAGCTATCAGAATAAGAGACGGTCACGCCGTTATAAACGACGACCGCTGTATTGACTGCGGCGAATGTATAAGAGTTTGTCCCAATAACGCCAAAAGGGCGATGTGCAGTAAGTTTGAGCATTACACCCATTATAAATGGAAAATTGCTCTTCCTGCTCCTTCGCTTTTCGGTCAGTTTGAAGGTCTTGAAGATGTTGATACCGTCTTGCAGGGGCTTCTTGACATTGGCTTTGACGACGTTTTCGAGGTGGCAAAGGGTGCGGAATTGGTTACGGAGTACACAAGGCTCTACCTTAAAACCGAAGGGATTAAAAAACCCGTTATAAGCTCGGCTTGCCCCGCTGTTGTAAGACTTATTTCGTTGAGATATCCGTATCTTCGGGATAATTTAATGCCGATTTTACCGCCTCTTGAAATTGCGGCTATGCTTGCAAGAAAAAAGGCGAAGGAAGAGCATCCGGAACTTCTCGATGAAGAAATCGGAATTTTCTTTATCTCTCCGTGCGCCGCAAAGGTTAGCTACATACGCAACGGTTTCGGGGATTACAAAAGCAAAATTGACGTTGTTATTTCCCTTAAAGACGTTTATTTTATGCTTATGGGCGTAATGAAGAGGGGAACAACTCCGAGAATTTCATCGGACGCAGGAATGATCGGAATCGGCTGGGCCTCCAGCGGAGGAGAATCCTCTGCAATAATGAATGATAAATACCTTGCTGCAGACGGTATTGAGAATATAAACAAGGTGCTTGATACCATTGAAAACGGCAATATTCAACAGCTTGAATTTGTTGAGCTTAATGCGTGCCCCGGCGGGTGTGTCGGCGGAGTTATGACTATAGAAAATCCGTTTATCGCAAGAACACGCTTGCAGTCCGTAAGAAGATATTTACCCGTATCCCTCAACAGACTGCCCGGTGATATGCACTACATACCCGAAAACGTTTTCTGCTCTGAGCTTCCCAAATATACACCGATTTCAAGGCTCAGCGAGAGCTTCAGCGAGTCAATGCGTATGATGGCTGAAATTCAGCGGATAAGAGAAACTCTTCCCGGCATTGACTGCGGCGCTTGCGGCTCTCCCAGCTGCCGTGCTTTTGCGGAGGACATTGTAAGTGGAACGGCGAGTGTTAAAAAGTGTTGCGTTCTTGAAAATTCATTGAAATCTGAAACGGAGGAAACACCGTGACGGTTAAAGAGCTTTCCGAAAAATGCGGATTTAAACCTGCCGCTTTGCCTGACGGCGACCGTGAAATTGACGGGTGCTACATAGGCGATCTTTTAAGCTGGGTAATGGGCAGAGCTGAGGGCGACTGTGTTTGGATAACTATTATGTCAAATCTTAACATTATTGCAGTTGCCACTCTTGCAGACGTTGCCTGCATAGTATTGTCTGAGGGCGTAACGGTAGAGGACAGTATAATTAAATTAGCCGAAGAAAAAGGCGTAAACATTTTACTGTCAGACAAAAAAACTTACGAAACGGCCATTGACGTTTACAAAACCATATGAATAAGTATTATTACGATTTGCATATTCATTCCTGTCTGTCGCCTTGCGGTGACGATGAAATGACACCCAATAACATAGCGGGAATGGGCGTGCTGAACGGTCTTAATATAATGGCGCTGACTGACCATAACACTTCAAAAAACTGCCCTGCCTTTTTTAAGGCGGCTAAAAGAAACGGCATAATTCCCGTTGCCGGAATGGAGCTTACAACGGCTGAGGATATTCACGTTGTCTGTCTTTTCAGAGATTTGGACAGTGCTATGGATTTTGATAAGTTTGTGGACAGTCACAGAATTAAATATCCTAACAGAACGGATATTTTCGGCAATCAGCTTATTCTTGATGAAAATGATGAAATCATCGGTACGGAAGATTATTTTCTTCCCAATGCAACCGACATTTCCGTTGAGCAGGTACCGAAAATCATCAAAAGCTATTGCGGATTTTGCTATCCTGCCCATATTGACAGAGAGGCAAACGGCATTATTTCAATTCTCGGCGATTTTCCCGTGAACAGCGGTTTTACGGCGGCTGAATTTCACGATGGCGAGAATATAAAGAAATATAATGAAATGTATCCGGAAACGAGCAATAAACAAATAATCGTGTCGTCAGATGCCCATTATTTGTGGAATATAAAAGATAAGAAAGAGTATTTTCTTATTGACGACGAACCGTACAGCAGTGATTTGGTACGGAAAAGATTTTTCGAGATATTGGAGGCAATTGAAATTATATGAAAGAATTGTCGCTTAATATTCTTGATATTGCAATGAATTCAGTCAAGGCAAAGGCAGATACTGTATCAATAACCCTTACCGAAACTGACGAAACCTTTACAATGAGCATTTCGGATAACGGGTGCGGAATGAAAAAGGACTTTCTTGAAACCGTGACTGACCCGTTTTCAACAACGAGAACCACAAGAAAGGTTGGAATGGGGATCCCGTTTCTAAAGCTTGCGGCTGAACAGACGGGGGGCAACTTTGAAATTACTTCAAAGCACGAAAGTGAGTATCCTAACGCTCACGGTACGGTAACAAGCGCCGTTTTCAATAAAGGCAATATAGATTTTACTCCTTTGGGGGATATTGTTTCGACTGTAACAACGCTCATACAGGGCAGTCCCGATATTCATTGGGTATTCAGTCATACAACCCCAAAAGGTGAAGTTTCACTTGACACTAATGAACTTAAAGAGGTTCTCGGCGACGTACCCCTTGATAATACCGAGGTCATTCTTTGGATAAAAGGCTATCTTGAGGAGGCTTATTCGGAAACAGAATAAACCTACTCTTAAAAGATATATAGAAAAGTTTATATTATATGAAAGGATAAGATAAATATGAAATCATTAGCTGAGCTTGCAGCAATTAAGGAAAAAATGCAGAACAAGGTTGTTATGCGTGAAGGCAGCAGCGATATAAGAGTAGTTGTCGGAATGGCAACCTGCGGTATCGCAGCAGGGGCAAGACCTGTTCTCAATGCCTTTGTTGAAGAGGTTAACAACGAAGGTCTTGCAGGCAATGTATCTGTTACACAGACAGGCTGCATCGGCATTTGCCAGTATGAGCCCGTTGTTGAAATCTTTGAGGCAGGCAAAGAAAAGGTAACTTATGTTAAAATGACTGCTGAAAAGGCAAAAGAGGTTGTAGAAAAGCATCTTAAAGGCGGCAACGTTGTTGCAGAATACACAATGCCGAATGCTTGAACTTAATTGGTTAATTTTTTCTATTGCATAAATGGAGGTAAAAAATATGATTCGTTCACAGGTTCTGATATGCGGCGGTACAGGCTGCACATCATCAGGCAGTGCGGTTCTTATTGACGAATTTGAAAACCGTATTCAGGAAAACGGCCTTTCAGATGAGGTTAAAATCGTTAGAACCGGTTGCTTCGGTCTTTGTGCCTTGGGCCCTGTTGTTATCGTTTATCCTGACGGCACATTTTACAGCAGAGTAGGGAAGGAGGACGTAGCGGAAATCGTTTCCGAGCACCTTCTCAAAGGCAGAGTAGTTGAAAGGCTCGTTTATTCTGACGTTGACGAGAAAGTTAAAGAAGAGGTTGCACACGTTTCCCTTAGCGACACAACGTTCTACAAATCACAAAAACGTGTTGCTCTTCGTAACTGCGGTGTTATCAATCCTGAAAGCATTGATGAGTACATAGCAATGGACGGTTACGCAGCTCTCGGTAAGGCTCTTACAGAAATGACACCTGAAGAGGTAATTCAAACCGTTATTGATTCAGGTCTTCGCGGACGCGGCGGCGGCGGATTCCCCACAGGTAAAAAGTGGAGCTTTACTGCGGCTAATAAAGCAGACCAGAAATATGTTGTATGTAACGCTGACGAGGGCGACCCCGGCGCATTTATGGACCGTTCCGTTCTTGAGGGCGACCCCCACGCTATTATTGAGGCTATGGCAATTTGCGGTTATGCGACAGGTGCTACCGAAGGTTATATTTATGTTCGTGCCGAGTACCCCATAGCAGTAGCCCGTTTGAAGATCGCTATCGAGCAGGCAAGAGAATACGGACTTTTAGGTAAGAATATTTTTGATTCAGGCTTCGATTTCGACCTTTATGTAAGACTGGGAGCCGGCGCATTCGTATGCGGTGAGGAAACTGCTCTTATGACCTCAATCGAGGGTAACCGCGGTGAGCCGAGACCCCGTCCGCCTTATCCGGCAGTTAAAGGACTTTTCGGCAAGCCCACAACAGAAAACAACGTTGAAACCTTTGCCAACATTCCTCAGATTATTCTCAACGGTGCCCAGTGGTTTGCATCAATGGGTACTGAAAAATCAAAGGGTACAAAGGTATTTGCTCTCGGCGGTAAAATCCATAACACAGGTCTTGTTGAGGTTCCCATGGGAACAACTCTTCGTGAGGTTATTGAAGAAATCGGCGGCGGCATTCCTGACGGAAAGAAATTTAAAGCAGCACAGACAGGCGGTCCCTCCGGCGGTTGTATCCCTGCTTCTCTTATGGATACACCTATCGACTATGACAACCTTACGGCTATCGGTTGTATGATGGGTTCAGGCGGACTTATCGTTATGGACGAAGACAACTGTATGGTTGACATTGCAAAGTTCTTCCTTAACTTTACGGTTGATGAATCCTGCGGTAAGTGCACACCCTGCCGAGTAGGTACAAAACGACTTCTTGAGCTCCTTGACAAGATTACAGCAGGTAAGGGAACACTTGAAGACTTAGACAAACTTGAGGATCTTTGCTATTACATTAAGAATAACTCACTTTGCGGTCTCGGTCAGACAGCTCCCAACCCTGTTCTTGCAACACTTAAGTTCTTTAGAGAAGAGTATATTGCACACGTTGTTGACAAGAAATGTCCGGCAGGCGTATGTAAAGACCTTCTCACGTATAAGATTGTAAAAGATTCTTGCTTCGGCTGCGGAATGTGCGCAAAACAGTGCCCTGCAGATGCTATTACTGTTACGGATTATACAGCACCCGGCAAGAAGAAACCTGCTTACGTTATTGATGCTGACAAGTGCGTTAAGTGCGGCGCTTGTATGTCAACCTGTAAGTTTAAAGCAATAGTAAAAGAATAAGGAGTGTGCCATTATGGGTAATGTAAATATAAAAATGAACGGCATGTCCTTAAGCGTGCCGGCAGGCATTTCAATTCTTGAAGCGGCAAGATATGCCGGTATTGAAATTCCTACACTTTGTTATTTAAAAGACATAAATGAAATCGGCGCTTGCCGTATTTGTATGGTAGAAGTTGTTGGCGCTCGAAGCCTTGTTTCTGCCTGCGTATTCCCCGTAAACGAGGGAATGGAAATCTTCACAAACTCTGAAAAGGTTCGCCATTCACGCAAGACAACTCTTGAGCTTATCCTTTCAACTCACGATAAGAGATGCCTTTCATGCGTAAGAAGCGGCAACTGCGAGCTTCAGAAGCTTTGCAAGGAGTTCGGTGTTGATAATCCCGATTATTATCAGGGCGAGGTTATCAAGTACGATTTTGACGATTCTGCCGCTCATATGGTAAGAGACAACAACAAGTGCATTCTTTGCCGTCGCTGTATTGCAGCCTGCGACCAGCAGGGTATCAGTGTAATCGGCGCAAATGCCCGCGGATTTGACACTCATGTTTCATCTGCATTTGACAAAGACCTTGGAGACGTTTCCTGCATTTCCTGCGGTCAGTGTATCGTTAACTGCCCAACGGGTGCTATCGTTGAAAAGGATGATACAGACAAGGTTCTTGCGGCAATTAACGACCCCGAAAAGTTCGTTATCGTAAATACTGCTCCTTCAATCCGTGCCACACTCGGCGAAGCATTCGGTATGAAAATCGGCACAAACGTTGAGGGCAAAATGGTTGCAGCTCTTCGCAGACTTGGTTTTGATAAAGTTTTCGATACCGATTTTGCGGCTGACCTTACAATTATGGAAGAGGCAAACGAGCTTGTTGAGAGAGTTAAGAACGGCGGCGTTCTTCCGATGATTACATCTTGCTCACCCGGTTGGATCAAGTATTGCGAGCATTATTATCCGGAGCTTATTCCGCATCTTTCAACCTGCAAGTCACCTCAGCAGATGTTCGGCGCAACAATGAAGACTTACTATGCCGAAAAGATGGGCATTGATCCTAAAAATATGTTTGTTGTCGGCGTTATGCCCTGCACAGCCAAGAAATTTGAGACACAAAGACCCGATCAGGCAGCATCAGGTTATCCTGATATTGACGTTGCAATCACAACCCGTGAGCTCGCAAGAATGATTGACAGCGCAGGTATTTACTTTAAGGATCTTCCCGATGAAGAGTTTGACAATCCCTTCGGCGAGTCAACAGGCGCTTCAACGATCTTCGGAGCAACGGGCGGCGTTATGGAAGCTGCTCTTCGTACTGCTGTAAAGATGATTACCGGCGAGGAGGCTCCGTCACCCGACTTTGAGGCAGTCAGAGGTATGGATAATATCAAAGAGGCTGACTACAAGGTAGGCGATCTTGACGTTAAGGTTGCAGTTGCAAGCGGCACTAAGAACGCAAAAGAGATTATGGAAAGAATCAAGAGCGGCGACAGCAATTATCTCTTCGTTGAGATAATGGGTTGCCCCGGTGGTTGTATTAACGGCGGCGGTCAGCCGATTCAGCACGCTGTTGTTCGCAATTTCGTTGACCTTAAATCAAAAAGAGCACAGGTTCTTTATGATTCGGATAAGGCAAATGCAAAGAGAATGTCACACGAAAACTCTGCTATTAAAGAGCTTTATGACACGTATCTTGAAAAGCCGGGCAGTCACAAGGCTCACGAGATTTTGCATACATCTTACGTTCCGAGAAAGAAATATTAAAAATATTTGTAATAGCGAGCCGAGGATTCTCGGCTCGTTATTGTAATTTCATATTACAGGGCGATTATAATGAAAAAGACACTTTCAATTTTATTGTGCATTATACTTTTGTTTGGGCTCGTTTCCTGCGGTAAAGAGACGGAAGCTGAAAAGCCTACCTCTTCAAAATCTGATTCAACAATTTCTGACATACCGTCAGGCAGTTCTGCTGATTCGGCGGCAATCACTTCTGACAATGTAACGGAAAATTCAAATAACGGCGTAACAGGTAATTCCTCTGACAAAACAACAGAGCCTACAACCGAACCCGTGAAAAAAATAAAGGTTACAATTCCCGAGGGTTATACGCTTTTGAGAATTTCCTGGCTTTTAGAGGATAAAGGTCTTTGCACCTCAGATGAGTTTGTAGAAGCGGCGCAAACGGCAAATAAATGGCTTGACCTTAACGAATATCCGTTCTTAAAGGGTACGTTCAACGCAAATAATGTTTGCTTTTACCTTGAAGGCTACGTTTTTCCGTTGACTTATGAAATCCCAGAGAATGCAGACGCTAAAACAATTATTAAAATGTTTTTGAACGGCACAAAGACCCGTTTTACCTCGGACTTTTTGGCGAAAGTCAACAACAGCGGACATACTCTTCATGAAATTCTGACTATTGCATCAATAATTGAAAAAGAGGCAAACGCAGACGAGCAAAGACCGATGATTTCCTCCGTGCTTTATAACAGACTGAAAGCAAAAATGCCTTTCCAGTGCGATGTTTGCATAAAATATTGCGAAGGCGTAATAAAAATTGCCTATCCGGACAAGTTCCCCACAATAAAAGAGTATTATAATGCAAAAAATCCCGGTATGATTGCAGGGCCCATTTGCAATCCCGGTATGAAATCAATAAACGCGGCATTAAACCCTGCCGATACTGATTACCTCTATTTCATAATAGGCACAGTTCCGCCCTATGAAGCCCATTACTCAAAGACTTATGAGGAACACAATGCCTTTTGGCAGGCAAACAAAGACAGATTAACAGGAGCGTAAACTGTTAAATAAAAAAAGCCGACCTATGTGGTCGGCTTTTTTTGTTACAAATTTCTACTCTATTCGGCAAAAAATATCGAATAGCCCGCACTCTATGATTCATAGGTTGATATTTTGGGCTCTACTCAGTATAATTTTACCGAGGTGAAAATTATGGATACTGTAAAAATCGGTGCATTTATAAAAGCACAAAGAAACAGTTTAAATATGACACAAAAAGAACTTGCAGAGAAAATCGGATGCACAGATAAAGCAATTTCTCGATGGGAAACGGGAAAAGGCTTGCCCGATTACTCTTTCTTAATTCGCTGTCAAAAGAATTGAATATTTCAATTAACGAGCTTCTCAGCGGAGAAAAGATTATATCAGAAACTAATTCACAAAAAGAAACAGAAATTGTTAATAAAATTATAAAAAAGAATGATGAAACACTTATCGGCGTAATAGAAGAAAGCAGGAAGAAGATTAAGCGTCACACAAAAATATCATTTGGTCTTTTAATGTTGCTTTTTATACAGATGATAGTTTTTTTCGTTGTTCCTAATTTTCTTCCAAGTCAAATTGAACCTGCGGAGATGATAATTGCTTTATCTGCGATTGTTTCCGTATGTGTAGGCTTGAGCAAAAATAAACTGAAATGGCTTTTCCCGTTAGTAATAATGGCAACCTTTTTCTTAATAAATCTTTTTTACAGAACAGAAGAGGGATTCATCGGATTTGCTGTTTCACTGTTTTTTGCTGTCGGTTCAATTATTATAATTTCTGTATGTTCCTTTGGTATGTATTTATTTGAAAAACTCCATAAATAAGATAAATATATTCTTACAACTGAATACAGTAAAAAAACGCTCGATTTTCATCGAGCGTTCTTTTTTTATCTAATTATCAGCATTAGTCCTCTTTGGGAGCATAAAGTGCTTTAAGGCGAAGAATATGATCATATCTTTCCTTAGCAGCAGCCTCAGCCTGTGTGAAGAGTGCCTCTGCTCTTTCGGGGAAAGAGCGTGTAAGTGAAGAGTAACGGGCCTCATTCATAATGAAGTCACGGTAGCTCTCAGCGCCTTCCTTAGAATCAACTGTGAACGGGTTCTTGCCCTCTGCTTTAAGAGCAGGATTGTAACGGAACATATTCCAATAACCGCAGTCAACAGCCTTCTTCATTTCAGCCTGGCAGTTTGTCATACCGCCCTTAATTGAGTGCATTTCGCAGGGTGCGTATGCAATAATGATTGACGGGCCGTGATAAGCCTCGGCCTCTGTCAAAGCCTTAATTGTCTGGTTCTGGTCAGCACCCATTGCAATTTGTGCAACGTAAACGTAACCGTAGCTCATTGCGATTTCAGCAAGGCTCTTCTTAGCGATTGCCTTACCTGCAGCTGCAAACTGAGCAACCTGACCGATGTTAGAAGCCTTAGAAGCCTGACCGCCTGTATTTGAGTAAACCTCAGTATCGAATACCATAATGTTTACATCTTCACCGGATGCGAGAACGTGGTCAACACCGCCGAAGCCGATGTCATATGCCCAACCGTCGCCACCGAAGATCCATACAGATTTCTTTGAAAGATATTCAGCGTTATCAAGAATGTCTTTTCTTGCCTCACAGTCGCAGTCAAAGCCCTTGAGAGCTGCAACAAGATTTTCAGATGCAGCCTTGTTTGCCTCACCGTCATTTACTGTGTCAAGGTAAGCCTTAGCAGCATCGAGAACGTTAGCAGGAGCTTTGCCTTCTTCTACGATAGTTGAAACCTTGTCAATAAGTCTGTTTCTGACAGCGTTCTGACCGAGGTACATACCGTAGCCGTGCTCAGCGTTATCCTCAAAGAGTGAGTTAGCCCAAGCAGGACCGTGACCGTTCTTGTCAACCGTGTAGGGTGATGTAGCAGCAGGGCCGCCCCAAATTGATGAACAGCCTGTAGCATTTGAAATGTACATTCTGTCACCGAAGAGCTGTGTGATAAGTCTTGCGTAAGATGTTTCTGCACAGCCTGCGCATGAGCCTGAGAACTCAAGAAGGGGAGTTTTAAACTGACTGCCGATAACGGTGTTGTTTGCAAGATCCTCTTTAACAGAAACGTTTGCTACCATGTAGTCGAATGCTTCCTGCTTTGCATCCTGTGATTCACGGGATACCATCTTAAGTGAGTTTGTCGGGCAAACGCCGATGCAGACACCGCAACCCATACAGTCAAGGGGAGAAACTGCCATTGTATATTTGTAAGTGTCCTTGCCCTTACCCTTCTTGTCAACTATAGTAGCAGTTGCGGGAGCAGCTGCTGCTTCTTCAGCAGTTAATGCGTAAGGACGGATTGTAGCGTGGGGGCAAACATAAGAGCACTTGTTGCACTGTGCGCAGGTAGCGGCATCCCATTCGGGAACCATAACTGCAACGCCGCGCTTTTCGTAAGCTGATGCGCCCTGCTCAAATGTACCGTCAACGTGATCTTTAAATGCAGAAACGGGAAGAGAATCGCCTTCCATCTTGCCAACGGGGATCATGATGTTGTCAACCATCTTAACAAGCTTGTCAGCGCCTTCGCTTGCTACGGGAGCAGTATTGTCAACAGCATTTGCCCACTCAGCAGGAACGTTGATTTTAACGTAAGCAGATGCGCCTGCATCAATTGCTTTTTCGTTCATTTCAACGATTTCTTTACCCTTCTTCATGAACTTCTGAGCTTTTTCCTTCATGTAGCCGATAGCCTCTTCAGGAGGAAGAACCTTAGCAAGTGAGAAGAATGCTGACTGAAGAACTGTATTTGTTCTCTTACCGAGACCTATCTGTGCGGCAAGGTCAATAGCGTTAACAGTGTAAAGCTGAATGTTGTTCTTTGCAATGTACTGCTTTGTTTCAGCGTTAAGCTTTTCGCAAAGCTCTTTCTCATCCCACTGGCAGTTGATAAGGAATACACCGCCGGGCTTAACGTCCTGAACCATCTTGTAACCCTTTTCAATGTATGAGGGGTTGTGGCAAGCTACGAAGTCAGCTTTATTGATGTAGTATGAGCTCTTAATAGGCTTGTCACCGAAACGAAGGTGAGAAATTGTAATACCGCCTGTTTTCTTTGAGTCATACTGGAAATATGCCTGAACGTATTTGTCGGTATGGTCACCGATAATCTTAATTGAGTCTTTGTTAGCACCAACAGTACCGTCGCCGCCGAGACCCCAGAATTTACATTCGATTGTGCCTTCTGCCGCTGTGATGGGTGCGGGTTTCTCTTCGAGGGACAGGTGAGTTACGTCATCGTTAATGCCGATTGTGAACTGACGAGCAGGAGTTTCAGCATTAAGATGCTCGTAAACTGCAAAGATGCTTGAAGGGGGAGTATCCTTTGAACCGAGACCGTATCTGCCGCCGCAAACCTTAATGCCGTCTCTGCCCTGTTCGTTAAGAGCAGCAATAACGTCGAGGAAAAGAGGCTCGCCGATAGAACCAGGCTCCTTTGTTCTGTCAAGAACTGCGATTTTCTTAGCTGTCTGGGGGATAGCGTCAACAAAATGCTTTGTTGAGAAGGGTCTGTAAAGACGAACTTTAATAAGACCTACCTTTTCGCCCTTTGCCAGAAGATAATCAATAACCTCTTCTGCAACGTCGCAAACAGAACCCATTGCTACGATAACTCTTTCAGCATCCTCTGCGCCGTAGTAGTTAAAGAGCTTGTAATCTGTGCCGAGCTTTTCGTTAACCTTGCCCATATATTCTTCAACAATAGCAGGAACAGCATTGTAATATTCATTACATGCCTCTCTGTGCTGGAAGAAGATGTCGCCGTTTTCGTGTGAACCGCGCATAACGGGTCTTTCAGGGTTAAGTGCGCGCTTACGGAATGCTTCAACAGCGTCCATATCGCACATTTCTTTAAGATCTTCAAAATCCCAAACCTTGATTTTCTGGATTTCGTGTGATGTTCTGAAACCGTCAAAGAAGTTGATGAACGGAACTCTTGACTTAATTGTTGCCAAGTGTGCAACAGCGCCTAAGTCCATAACTTCCTGAGTGTTTGTTTCTGCAAGCATTGCAAAGCCTGTCTGACGGCAAGCATAAACGTCTGAATGATCGCCGAAGATGTTAAGAGCGTGTGAAGCAACGCAACGGGCTGAAACGTGGAATACGCTGGGGAGAAGCTCACCGGCAATCTTATACATATTCGGGATCATAAGAAGAAGACCCTGAGATGCCGTATAAGTAGTGGTGAGAGCACCTGCTGCAAGAGAGCCGTGAACCGTACCTGCAGCGCCTGCTTCGGACTGCATTTCAGCAACTCTCACTTGTGTGCCGAAAATATTTTTAAGTCCCTGGGCTGACCACTGGTCAACAAAGTCTGCCATGGGGCTTGATGGGGTAATGGGGTAAATACCTGCTACTTCAGTGAATGCATAAGAAACGTGAGCAGCGGCATTGTTACCATCCATAGTCTTTGATTTTCTGACTACCATGATTTATTTCCTCCTAATTTTTATTGTAAATTGATGATATGAAAATTTTCTCATACATTTGATATTCTATCACTTTTGCGTTCAATTGTAAACATCTTTTTATATGGAAATTTGCAGGATTTTAGGGGATTTTAGCGTATTTTTTTATATGTTTTGCCCTCACTTGACTAAATGTATATTTTGTTATAAAATACAAAAAGGTATTTGTATATACCATTTGATTCTTAACTAAGTTAAAGGAGTATTTTTTGTCTATGGACGCAGACCCTGTGAGTATTATTTTGAAATTATTAGTACTCTTTATTTTAATTCTCGTAAACGCATTTTTTGCAATGAGCGAAATCGCCATTATTTCTTTGAATGACAATAAAATTGAGAAAATGGCAGAGGACGGCAATAAAAAAGCACGCCAGGTTTTAAAGCTTACTAAGGATTCAAGCGGATTTTTGTCAACAATTCAAATCGGCGTAACTCTTGCAGGCTTTTTAACCAGCGCAACTGCATCGCAAAGCTTTGCCGTAATGCTTACGCAAAAGCTTTCTGAGACGGGTATCGTAAAAGTTATTCCCGTGGGTGTAATAAGCGCTGTTTCCACAGTATTGATTACCGTTATTATGTCTTATTTTTCATTGGTACTGGGCGAGCTTACCCCGAAGAAGATTGCAATGCACTCGCCTGAAAAGGTGTCGTTTACAGTCGTTCCTGTTTTGCTTTTTGTAAATAAAGTGGCAAAACCCTTTGTAAAGCTTCTGTCCGCCTCAACAAACGGGCTCGTTAGGCTCTTCGGAATTGACCCAAATGAAGACGAGGAAGTTGTTACAGAGGAAGAAATCAGAATGCTCGTTGACGTGGGTCAGGAAAAAGGTGTTATTGAAGACGTTCAAAAGGAAATGATCAATAACATTTTCGAGTTTGACGATATGGACGTTGGCGGCATTATGACGCACAGAACGGATATGGACTGCGTTGATATTGAAGATCCGCTTTCAGATATAATTGATATGTCGGTTGAGTGCGGTCACTCACGAATCCCCGTATACAAAGAGGATCAGGACAATATTGTCGGCGTAATTTACGTTAAAGACTTTTTGAAATATATCGGCACGTCAATTCCCAAATCCAAGTCAATAAAGGACTTTTTGAGAGACACTTATTATGTTCCCGAAACGAAAAAGTGCTCGGAGCTTTTAAATGAAATGCTTGAAAAGCACATTCAGCTTGCAGTTGTTGTTGATGAATACGGCGGAACGGCAGGCATTGTTACCCTTGAAGACATTCTTGAATCAATAGTTGGCAATATTCAGGATGAATATGACCACGAGGATGAGGAAATTTCAAAAATTGACGACAGAACCTTTACCGTTGACGGAATTACGTTTATTGATGATGTTGAGGAAATGCTTAATGTTAAAATTCCCGACGGTGACTATGATACGCTGGGCGGATTTATCATAAGCCTGTTGGGGTATCTTCCAAACGGTGAAAAGCAAGACGAAGCACAGTATGAAAATATTAAATTTACCGTGCTCAACGTTGAGGAGAGACGAATAGGCAAGGTAAAGGTTGAAATTTTACCTGTCGAGGCAGAAAACGCTGATGAATAACAGAAATTATCAATCAGAGCTTAACAAAATAATACAGGGACTGGGTGAGAGTACCCCGTCCCTGCTTTTGCATACCTGCTGTGCGCCGTGCAGCAGCTATTGTATTGAATATCTTTCAAATTACTTTAAAATCACGGTGCTTTATTACAATCCAAATATTTACCCTGAAAGTGAGTATGTTTACAGAAAATCAGAGCAAATCCGCCTGATAAGCGAAATGAAAACAAAATACCCCGTAAGCTTTATTGACTGTGATTTTGAAAGCGATAAATTTTACTCTGCCGTAAAAGGTCTTGAAAACTGCCGTGAGGGCGGTGAGCGGTGTTTTAAGTGCTACCGTTTAAGGCTACTGAAAGCGGCAGAAATCGCAAGCGAAAACGGATTTGATTATTTTACAACGTCGCTTACAATCAGTCCCTTAAAAAATGCCCGCAAAATCAATGAAATCGGCGAAGAATTGGCACTTGAATATAACGTTAAATTCTTGCCGTCGGATTTTAAAAAGAAAGAGGGCTACAAACGCTCAATTCAGCTTTCAAAGGAATATAACCTCTACCGCCAAAACTATTGCGGATGTGTATTTTCAAAAGGGGAAACATAATCCGTATAAAATGAAATAAACTTGTAGAGGTTGGTTTCCATGCCGAAACGAAACAAAATCAAATATATCAGTAACTAACGGGAGGGCGTGTAAACCCTCCCCTACAAGACAGCCAACGCTACCCTCCCTCTTAGAGGGAGGTGGCAAGGCAAAGCCTTGACGGAGGGAGTAAAAAAATAAGGTTTATGACAAACCAATTAAAAAAGGGGCGAGTATGAAAACTCGCCCTTATTTTTGTTATAACAGTCTAAAACAGAAAACCGTTTTTATATTGCCTGTGTAAATCCCGCATACAGTAGCAATATGAGAAAGCAACCAAAACCACTACGGGAAAGCTGCACATCAAAAATAGTGATTTTCCTGTATGCCCTGCGTAACCACTGTCTATTGACCAATTTGCAATATCCGTTACAGCAAAAGCCGCATATATTACAAACAGCGCAAAGCAGTACAGTGTCCACAAAACAGCTTGTGTGCGGTAAAATCTCTTTTGTATTTTCTGAGAATACAGATAATTAACAGCTACGCCTTCCTGCTTGATATTCTGACAGTCAGAAATATACGGGGAAAGATATGTACCGTCAATGTGCAGGAAATTAGAGTAATATTTTCGCTCAATTCCAAGCTTTAAGTGAGCATCTCTGTGAATACGCAAATCAATTTTCATTGAAAAGCAAGTAATATCATAGTGAAATGCGAACAAGTGATTTAAATATCTCTTTTTAGATGATGCC
>JAFLUN010000069.1 GCA_022508785.1 Oscillospiraceae bacterium | reverse complement strand
TATGGTATAATAAAATAAATACGGAAACGGCGGTGGTATTTGTGTCAATTAAACGAATAAAGCTTGATGACAGAGTTCTTCCCAATTACACAAGAAAAGAAGATATGTTCAATATGATAACCCATATTGTGGGCGGCGGATTCGGCATTCTGGCGCTGTTGCTTTGCTGCGGCTTTGCAATTTATCATCACAATTGGTGGGGGCTTGCAGGGGGATTTGTTTACGGCGCATCAATGATTTTTCTTTACACAATGTCCAGCGTTTACCACGGCCTTCGACCCAACAAAGCAAAAAAGGTTTTGCAAGTGCTTGACCATTGCACGATTTACGCTTTGATTGTAGGGTCTTACGTTCCTATTCTTATAACAGGGCTTCGTGAATACAACTGGAAGCTCACGGTTATTTTATCTGCCGTGGCAATTGTTATTACGGCAGTCGGAGTAACCTTTACCGCCATTGACCACAAAACCTACGCAATTATCTCATATTCCTGCTATTTTCTTTTAGGCTGGATGGCAATTTTTGCCGTAAAGCACATAATAGCCGCTTTCGGAATGGAATTTTTCCTCTGGTTGCTTTCCGGCGGTATTGCCTATACTCTCGGTATGATTTTTTATGTGCTGGGCAGAAAGCACCATTACGTGCACGGCGTTTTCCACCTGTTTATCTTGCTCGGAAGCGTGCTTCAGTTTATATCCATTTTTAAATTTTGTATATAGATAGCCCAAAAATAAAAATCAGCTAAATCTTTAAACTCTAAAACAACAAAACCGCCCTATAAGGCGGTTTTTGTTGTAAACAGAACTTTATTTAATTCTATCCTTGATAATATCACATATTTCTTCAGTGTCTCCTGATGCACCGTCAAATTGATAATCACAGATTTCATTATCAAACATACCGTGTTTGCGCACAAGCATCTGCTCAACAGGTGCAGGCAAATTACCGCGCATTCTCGTCTTAAATCGCTCTTTTATTGTATCAATATCTGCTTTGACAAGTATTCTGACAGCACCGTCAGGAAGAAAACTTATGTGTTCTTTTTCAGAGATGACATAAATGACATTTTCTCCTGCTATGGCGTCCTTTAATTTCTCCCTGAACAGTAGCGCTGCCTCGCTCTCTGATTTAGCCATTCTGAGATAGTCTTTGCCCGTAATTATCTCTGCATCAATTGTATTTTTAATTTTTTCAGCAAGCGTAGATTTGCCGCTGCAATTCTCTCCGATAATTCCAATCACCATATTTGTTTCCAAGTCCTTCTGCTAAGTTTGTTTTATTAAAACTAATCAAATATATTTAAGACAAAGCTCTAAAACACGCTTTGCGGTTCTTTGCATTTCGCCCGTAGTAATGCCCTCAGATTTTCCGAGAGTTTTAAGCAAAGTGCCGTCAGGCTTTTCCTTGCCTACTCTGTCTCCGCCGGGCATAAGAACATCAACCGAGGACCTTACTCTGTACGCATTGTCACGCATTTTCGGAAATTCGGGGGAGCGGCTTTTACGCATCCACCAGTCCGTCATAACAACTCCGTCAAAGCCCCACTCGTCACGCAACAAACGCTGGCAGAGCTCGTAATTGTAATGTCCCCAAACGCCGTTTATTTTATTGTATGAGGTCATAATACAGTTAGGCTTTCCCTCTTTAACGCAGATTTCAAAGCCTTTAAGATAAATCTCACGCAGAGCTCTTTCCGAAACTCTTGAATCGTTATGAGTGCGGTTTGTTTCCTGATTGTTGCAGGCAAAATGCTTAGGCGTTGCGCTGCCGCCGCATTTTTGAATACCTCTTACTGCCGCCGCGCCCATTTTACCCGTAAGAACAGGGTCTTCCGAGTAATACTCAAAATTTCTTCCGCATAAGGGATTTCTGTGAATGTTCATTCCGGGGGCAAGCAAAATATCGCTTCCCTTTTCTTTCATTTCACCCGCAAGAGCTGAGTACACCTCTTCAACAAGCTCTGTGTCAAAGGAAGCTGCAAACGCCGTGCCTATGGGAATGAGCGAGCAATAATAAAGCAGTCTTATTCCCGAAGGTCCGTCTGTCGTGATTATTGGCGGTACGCCCTTTTCACGAAGGCTTTCGGTAACTCCGCCCATAGCCCCCGCGTTGCCCTTTGCGCCTAAGGGGCTGTCCATTTTGTATGCGCCCCTCGAAATCGCCTCAAGCTCCGTTAAATCAAGCTGTGCAGTAAATTCATTCAGCGTGCATTTGCCCGATTTAACGTCCGAAAGCTTAAGACCTTTGTCCCCCGTCATAGGAATCGGTTGCGGCAAATTATCAAGAATAATTCTTTTTAGGTCATAGGTTCTTTTCGGCGCTTTTTCAAAACTCACACCGCTGTCAAGAATCTTTTTTCTGTTAAAATCAGCCGTTGCGGCGGAAACCTGTTTAAGCTTTTCAAAGCAGACCGTTTCTTCTTCAAATCTGCTCCAAACCTTTTGGGTATCCCTTACGTTTGTGCCTATATAAACGTTATATTTGCCTGCCTGCAAAACATAGGAATACGGGAAGCCCGTTGCGCCGTTATCGTCATAAGAAGTAAAATAATATTTGGGAACGTCAATAGTGAGAGTTTGCTTTTCGTTGGGATTTAACGTTTTCGTCTTTGCAAATCCCACAAGTTCTTTGTCGGGATTGCCCAAAACGCCCTTAGGCTTTGAAAGATAAACCTGAACGGATTCTTTACCGCACCGGTCTCCCGTGTTTGTTACGGTTACTGTAAACAGGACCGAATCTTCAAGAATGTTTGCATCCTCATATTCAATTTTAAAGGTTGTATATGAAAGTCCGTAGCCGAAGGGGTAAACCACATTTGTGGGGTCGTCTGTTTCAAAGCCTCTGTAACCTACATAAATATCCTCAGCGTATTCGTTATACAGTTTTTTACCGAAATTGCCGAAAGCCTTTGCGGTATTATAATCTTTCGCTATCGTATCAGGGAGCTTTCCGCAGGGGGTAACATTTCCGCAGAGAATATCGGCAATGCCCGTTCCGCTTTCCATTCCGCCCTGCCAAACGATTAAAATTGCGCCGATTTTATCGTCCAATTCCTCAAATACCGACATATCAATAACACTGCCGATATTAAGAAGAACGGTAACATTGTCAAAATATTCCGTAATTAAAGTGAGGTTTGCCTTTTCTTCGTCCGTTATATAATAACTGCCCTTTTCAAGAACATTTTCACGGTCCTCACCTGAAGAACGGCCGATAATAAATATTGCATCACTGCTCTTTTGGGCGGCATTTTTAACAATTTCCTCTGTTAACGCCATATCGGGATAAAACCTCGGCCACATTCCCCAAACGCCGTGGTCAATGGGGTTTTCGGCACTCCATTTTGAATAAATATCGAAAAGCTCGGTGTTATACTTAATACCGCAGTCAGTAAGCCCGTCGATTAAATTTCTACCGTAAGGAATTTTAACATCTCCGCCTGAGCCGTAGCCCGTAAAGAACCAATCAATTTGATTTCGTCCGAATACGGAAACAACGCTTTCCTGCGAATAGGGCAAAACGCCGTTATTTTTAAGCAGAACGCAGGTTTCTGCCGCCGCTTTTCTTAAAATTTCGGGCATTCCCTTTGTAACGGTAGGCTCGCCCAACGCTTTGAGCGCCTCCTCCTGCGAAACATTATTATTTATCAGCTTTTCACCTATTTTAACACCGAAGGTGTAAATCTTTTCCCAAATTTTAGCCAATGAAAACCCCTCCTTTTGTACTTAAAATTTATTTTACCATATATTGTAAATTTATTCAACAAAAAGTATGGGCGGTTCCCCTGAACCGCCCGTAAGTAACCGATATATTTAAACTTGCTTCGGGACGATGTGGGCATCGTCCCCCTACTGATATCTAAATCTAAATTACCGATAATGATGATTTGTATTGGTAACCTGCTCGTAGCCAAAAGACTGGGCAGATGAAGAATTTTGAGCATTTCCTGTGCTCATTCCGCTCAAAAGTGAGGCAAGCGGTGCATAATCGCACACCTCTATCTTCTCCGTCACTTCCTGACCGCGTACAAGCAGAAAATCCACTACCAAAACAGCCCTTGCCCCGCACTTAGGGCACACTAACTGCCACATTTTGCAAGCCCTTTGCCCTACGGGGATATAAGCCCCTTGCAATAAAGGTTGGCAGGCCTTCGCATAGTATTCGGCGGAAGCATTATATTCCTTATCCTGAAAGACGGGAAGCAAAAACACTTGGGGCATACCCTGTATTTGTGTCCGTGCCTTGCACACGCCGCATTTAGGTGCAAAACCGCCCCGGGCAATGCTTTTTGCGTTAAAAAGGCGTTCAAAAAAACTGTAATCCATAATTTTATGCCCTTGCGTTAGCCTTTGCCGTATTTATCATATTGCAAAGCTGTTCTGCTTTAGAAATTGCCTCTAATACTCTCTTATCCTTCATTGAAAGTGTACCGCGGTTTACTCTAAGAGTTACAATGCGTACCTTTTTGCCGTCAAGATAAAATTCACAGCATACTCTTGACGTACCCATACCGAACTTGCCGTCATTTACATGGATATTTGTAACTTTGCTGAGATCAACAAACTGAAGCTCGTTAGGATTATAGCTGTAAATTACGCCCATTTTTCCGCCCTGGTCAATGTAATAAATCGCATTGTTAGCAGAAAATTTATACTGATAATTAAAGCCCTGAGCCGGGAAATCTTTCTCAAGTTCAGTGGCAATTTTTTTCATCTTGCTCTCTAAGAACATGGGAATTGCAACAAAAAGACCGATTCCTACAAAAACAGCAATACCGGGGATAAGCTGACTTTTTCCCGCACACAAAGTAGCCACTACAATTATTACAATGGCAGCAACTGCCGGGATTCCTGCCCATTTTGCCATATATGAAACGTCGTATTTTTTCATTTTAATTTTCTCCTCTCAACTTTTCTTTGCTTTTTAAAGTAAAGTGACCCCTGACTTGCAAAGCGTAAAACCGCAAACAAGAAAGGGGCCACCAAAATTAAATGATAACCTATTTTAAATATTCGGATTAAAGCTCTGCGAAGTATTTAATAGTTCTAACCATCTGTGAGGTGTATGAATTTTCGTTATCATACCAAGAAACTACCTGAACCTCATAAAGGTCATCGGAAATCTTTGAAACCATTGTCTGAGTAGCATCAAAGAGTGAACCGTACTTCATACCGATAACGTCTGAAGAAACGATAGGATCTGTGTTGTAGCCGAAAGACTCAGAAGCAGCAGCCTTCATAGCAGCGTTGATGCCGTCAACCGTAACGTCAGCACCCTTAACAACTGCTGTAAGGATTGTTGTTGAACCTGTGGGAACAGGAACACGCTGAGCTGAACCGATAAGCTTGCCGTTAAGCTCAGGGATAACAAGGCCGATTGCCTTTGCAGCGCCTGTTGAGTTGGGAACGATGTTAGCAGCGCCTGCTCTTGCTCTTCTCATATCGCCCTTTCTGTGAGGACCGTCAAGAATCATCTGGTCGCCTGTGTAAGCGTGGATTGTTGACATAATACCTGACTGAATGGGAGCATAATCGTTAAGAGCCTTAGCCATAGGAGCTAAGCAGTTTGTGGTGCAGGATGCGGCAGAGATAATCTGGTCATCGCTGTCAAGAGTTTTCTCGTTAACTGAGTAAACGATTGTTTTAAGGTCGTTGCCTGCGGGAGCAGAAATAACAACCTTCTTAGCACCTGCATTAACGTGAGCCATTGCCTTATCCTTTGAGCAATAGAAGCCTGTGCACTCAAGAACTACGTCAACGCCGATTTCGCCCCAAGGAAGCTCAGCGGCATTTGCCATAGCGTAGATTTTAAGAGTTTTGCCGTCAACTGTGATTGTGCCTGCTTCATCATCAGCAGAAACTGTGTGAAGATTTTCACCGATCTTGCCGCAGTAGCCGCCCTGTGCGGTATCATACTTAAGAAGATCTGCGAGCATTGAGGGCTTTGTAAGGTCGTTGATAGCAACTACATCGTAACCTTCTGCGCCGAACATCTGTCTGAATGCAAGACGTCCGATACGGCCAAAGCCGTTAATTGCAACTTTAACTGACATTTTAATTTCCTCCAAATAATTTATTTTTATTTAGTATTCGCATTATTGCGATTTATATTTTATTACAACTTTATAAGATTTGCAAGAGAAAAAAGTGAAAAATTGCCAAATCGTTAAGGTTTTGTCATACTGCTGAAAAATCGGCGAATAAAAATGCAAAAAGAGTGTAATATTTATAGTATATAGCGAAAAGAATACGGTATCAGGTGAAGAAAATATGAAAAAGCAAGAAAGAATCCGTGAAGAGCTGCAGGAAAATTTCTCTTCCGCATTGCTGGAAGACGACGTTTTATTTCTTCACACTCTTTATTCCAAGCTGCGAAAGCTTAACAGAAACACGCTTAATACGGAAACGGAATGTGTTGATTTGTCCGATTTGGCGGAAAATATTTGCATAGCGGCGGACATACTTTTAAGGGAATCGGGCAAAACGGTGGTGTTCTGCGGAAACGATACGTCACCCGTTTACGGCAATAGACAAGTTTTAACTAAAGCAATTTTAGAGGGGCTTGGCAACGCCTGTATTTTCGGAAAAGGCTCTCTTATAACTCTTAAAACATGCGAGCACAAAAATTTTGTGTCTGCGGAAATTCAAAGCTTAGGCGAATTTTCAAGGTGCGACGGCGAGGGACTTAATTTTATACGAAATGCCGTAAAAACCTTTGACGGTGAAATGTTTACGGTTTCTTCTCACGGATATTCTTCCCTTGTGCTTGCCTTAAAAAAATCCAATAATATAAAGCCCCTCGAAAACAGAAGCTTTATCGACTTGGTTTCCGACAGACTTTCCCCTGTTTTTATTGA
>JAFLUN010000068.1 GCA_022508785.1 Oscillospiraceae bacterium | reverse complement strand
CCGATATGACTTGGGTATACATTATCGCATATGATATTTGGAACTTTGAGTATACATACCTTAATCTTCCCACTCACTCGTGGTATTGCGGCTTTGCCTTGTTGCTTGCTCCCACGGTTGCGGCTATTTTCTGGAACAAGGGCGGTTGGATTCAGAACCGTGCCAATACGCTTGCAACGTGGTGTATGTTCGCTCAGGTATTCCCGCTGTTCCAGGATTCCAGTGTGTTCTCAGTTCTTCCGTCACTTTATGCGGACGGCTTTATGGATCCCGCAATCCATCCCACAGCAGTAGATCCGCGTGCCGGCGGCGTAGTTGCCGTACTTTCTATCCTTGTTAATATGGCGGCACTTGCTTACATCATCAAGCGTGCAAAGAAGTTGCACATAAATCCGTACAAGAAGGATGTCTTCGTAGGAACGAGAGACTTTGATGAGGCAATGGAACGCGTTGAAGACGGAGCAAAATTAACAGCAAAAGCATAAATAATATCACTGTACGCCGTATACTTATAACAGCATACGGCGTTTTTCAGAAAGGAGAATATTATGTCCAGTACAGATTTTATAAAGCCAAAGTGCGCTTCCGATGATGAGCCGTTCCGTGAGCCTATTGCAAAGCTCGGTAAAATGATTACAGACCGAATCCCTCAAAAGCTTGGTTTGGCAAAGATAACGAAGGATGACCCGGAATACTGGGGACTTGCCGCTATTGCCACTGATGAAGAGGCAGAGCTTGCAATGAAAATGGGTCTCCGTCAGCCCAAAACCTTCAAGGAAATACAGGAGCTTTCAGGCATAGAAGAAGAAAAACTCGAAAAGATGCTCGAGCATATGTCATGGACGGGATTGCTTGAATATAACTGGGAAAATCTCGACGGAAAGAACCCGAACGGTGAAAAACGCTGGGTACTTCCGATGTTTGTTCCGGGTGTAGGCGAGTTCACTAATATGAACAAAGACCTTTTGGACGCCCGTCCGGAGCTTGGAAGATTCTTTGAACGTATGGCGTTCCTGCCTCTCACAAAAGTTACTCCCATGGTACCTCCCGGAGGAGCGGGAATCGGTATGCATGTTATACCTGTTGAAAAGGCTATCGAGATGGAAGAAAAATCCATTTCTATTGAGCACATTTCTCACTGGCTTGATAAATATGACGGCAAATACGCCGCTTCTCCTTGCTCGTGCCGTCTGTCACGCAGAACCTACGACGAGGGCTGTGCAGACGATTTCAACGACTGGTGTGTTGCCGTTGGTGATATGGCTGACTATGTTGTAGAAACCAATAAGGGCGGAAGATACATAACCCGTGAAGAAGCACTGGAAATATTCAAAAAGGGTGAAGAGAACGGTTTTGTCCATCAAATCACCAATATCGACGGCGAAGAAAAAATATTCGCTATCTGCAACTGTAACGTAAACGTATGCTATGCACTTCGTACATCTCAATTGTTCAATACTCCCAATATGTCACGCTCGGCCTATGTTGCTCACGTTGATAAAAACGAGTGCGTAGCCTGCGGACGCTGTGTTGAGTATTGCCCGGCAGGCGCAGTAAAGCTCGGTCAAAAGCTTTGCCATGCAGACGGCTCCGAGTTTACTTATCCCCGTCAGGTACTTCCCAGCGAGAGAAAATGGGGACCCGAGATGTGGGAAGAAGAATACCGTGACAAAAACCGCATAAACTGCCACGAAACCGGTACTGCACCTTGTAAGACAGCTTGCCCGGCTCACATTGCAGTTCAGGGTTATTTAAAGCTTGCGGCACAAGGTAAGTACACCGAGGCACTTGAGCTTATTAAGAGAGAGAATCCGTTCCCGGCAGTATGCGGACGCATCTGCAACCGCCGTTGTGAGGAAGCTTGCACACGCGGCACTATTGACGAGGCAGTAGCAATAGACGAAGTAAAGCGCTTCATCGCACAGCAGGATCTTGACGCTAAAACACGATTCATTCCCAAAAAGGTAATCCCGAAGTCAAGGGGCGAGTTTGAGGAGAAAATCGCTATAATCGGCGGCGGCCCGGCAGGACTTTCCTGCGCCTTCTATTTGGCTGAAAAAGGGTACCGTCCCACCGTTTTTGAAAAAGAAGCAAGAGCCGGCGGTATGCTTATGAACGGTATACCCGATTTCCGCCTTGAAAAGGACGTAGTTGAGGCTGAGATTGATATTCTCCGTGAAATGGGCGTTGAATTCCGTTGCGGAGTTGAAGTCGGCAAGGATGTCACTATTGCTGAGCTTCGTGAGCAGGGCTATAAGGGCTTCTATGTTGCTGTCGGTCTTCAAAGCGGCGGAAAGCTCGGCGTTCCCGGTGATGACGCGCAGGGCGTAGTTGCCGGTATAGATTTTATGCGTGCCATTAACATCGGCGGCGAAGGAAAGCTCTCAGGCAAGGTTGTAGTTATCGGCGGCGGTAATATCGGCGCTGACGTAGCACGCACAGCAGTGCGTTGCGGCGCTGACAGCGTTTCACTGTACTGCCTTGAAAGCTATGACGATATGCCTATGGGCGAGGAAGATCGCAGTGAATGTGAACGCGAAGGCATTGAAATTCACGCAGGCTGGGGTCAGACTGAAGTTTTGACCGAAAACGGCAAGTGTAAGGGAATCCGTTTCCGCAAATGCCTTTCAGTTAAGAACGCAGAGGGTCGCTTTGCTCCTACCTTTGATGATAATCAGACAGAAGATGTTGAGTGCACAACAGTTCTGTACTGTATCGGTCTTAAGGTTGATTGGAAAGAGCTTTTGAAAGATACAAAGGTTGAATTTAATCCCAACGGAACCGTTAAGGCAGACCCTGTAACCTATCAGACGGCAGAGCCCGATATTTTTGTCGGCGGAGATTCCTACAGCGGTCAGAAGTTTGTTATTGACGCTATCGCCGCGGGTAAAGAGGGCGCTGTTTCACTTCACAGATTTGTACAGCCCCATTCAAGCCTTACCATCGGCAGAAACCGCCGTCAGTTTATTGAGCTTAATAAAAATGATATAAAGATTGACGAAGAAAGCTTCGATAACACACCCCGTCAGCGTATCGGCTACAATGAGGCGCTTCGCAAGAGCTTCAAGGACGAGCGTATTGCGTTCACTGAGGAGCAGGTGAAAAAGGAGACCGCAAGGTGTCTTTCCTGCGGTGCGTCAATTGTTGATCCGAACAAGTGTATCGGTTGCGGCGTTTGTACCACAAAGTGCGCTTTTAACGCTATAACCTTGCACCGTGATAACCCTGAATGCTCCAAAATGATGAAGGCTGAGGATAAGCTGAAAGGCATTCTTCCGTATGCCGCAAAACAGGCTATACACATTAAGTTCGGTAAGAAGAAATAATTATGCACGAGCTTGGAGTAGTATTTCACGTCATTAAGACACTGGAAAACACAGCCGCTGCGAATGATGTGACAAAGATAAACAAAGTAACTCTGCAATTGGGCGAGGTTTCCACAGTCATTCCCCACTATCTCGTAGACTGCTGGAAGTGGGCGTCCGCCAAAACGGAACTTTTGAATGACGCAGAGCTTGAAATCGAAACAATCCCTGCCGTAACCTACTGTGAGGATTGCGGCAGGGAATATCCCACTGTTGAGCACGGGCGTACTTGCCCCCACTGCGGCAGCGGAAAAACATACTTACTTCGCGGCAATGAATTTATGATAAAAGAAATCGAAGTTCCGGAACAGGAGGAAACAAATGGATAAGGTTAGAGTTATTGAGGTAAAGCAAAGTGTTTTTGCTGATAATAACGCGGAAGCGGAGCGTGTCCGCCGTCAATTGAAAGAGGATAAAACGTTTTTGCTGAATTTGATGTCCTCACCCGGAGCCGGCAAGACGACCACACTTGTTCGCACTATCAGCGACCTGAAAAATGAGATGAATATCGGCATAATGGAGGCAGATATAGATTCCACAGTTGATGCTCAAACCGTAGCTGAAGCAGGCGCAAAGTCCATACAGATCCACACCGGTGGTATGTGTCATTTAGATGCAGGTATGACGGAGCAGGGGCTGATTGAAATCGGTGCCGAGGATTTTGATTTGGTGGTTTTGGAAAACGTAGGAAATCTTGTTTGCCCGGCAGAGTTTGATACGGGCGCATCCAAAAATGTAGCAATTCTGTCTGTTCCCGAGGGACATGATAAGCCGTTGAAATATCCGCTGATGTTTGAGGTGTGCCATGCGCTTATCATAAATAAGACCGACGTTTTACCGTATTTTGATTTTGACATTGAAAAGGTAGTCGAATATGCACATATGCGTAATCCGATGTTGAAAATTTTCCCTGTTTCCGCTAAGACCGGCGAGGGCTTTGAGGAATGGGAAAACTGGCTTCGGGAGCAAGTAAGTACATGGAATGAAGTATAAAAAAGAAAAGCAGTTCCGAAAGGAGCTGCTTTTCCTTTTTAACCGAATAATCAGTGCATAGTATGTAAGCTTCGATCAGTTTTATAATCGGCAACTACCCAACCGTTATCGGTCTTTTCAAAATACATTTCTGCAGGATATTCTTCTTCCATGAGTTCATTATAATCACCGACCCACCGTGCGACGAATTTATAATATCCGTTTTCAGACGGTATAAGCTTTAAAACTTCATAAAATTTCCATTCGCTGCCGCCGCCATCTCTAATGCATAGCTTGCCGTCAAGCTCAATATATGATTCTGAATATTCTCTTTTAAAAAGCTGAGGTGTCATAATTCTTAGCATCTTACTGTAAAATTCAGCGTAGTCAACATTTGTTTTCTGATATGAACCGATATATTCTCCGTAACATGTGTCTTCATGGGAAAAGCCGAAATAGAGAACGGGAAGATCCGTTGCAGTTATCCACTTGGCACGAATAATCATATATTCAGTTGCAACAGCGCGCATTTCTTCTAAATCGCTTTCATTCACTTCGGGGATAGGATCGTTTTCGTTTCTGATAGGTATATCATATTCATCGTAATTTGTGCACAGATAATAGCCTATAACTTTCTCCTCATTCACACTCGCTATACCGTAATAAACGCTGTAGGTTTTTTCTCCCGATGTAATTATCGAAGTGAAAAATCCGTTGTCATTATCTTTCAATGTGCGTGTAACCTTGAATGTGTTATCTTCATTTTTTGCACAAGGGAAAATGGCTTTATCGAAGCGGTTAATTACATAACTGTCCAAAATTGCCTTAAAGACCCCTTCCGTGATATACGAAAGAGTGGCATCGTGCACTTTTGAATAGGCTATATCCGTCTTAAAATAATTATCAATGACAGTGTAAGAATATGTGTCGGGAGCAAATCCCAAATATTCAAGAAAAGCAATCGGGCTTTTTGATGCCGCATTGAGAAGATCCTCGGCTTTTTGCAAAAGCGCAGAAGCCTCTTCTGTTGAAACGTCGTCAAGAAAAGGACCGCGCATATCACCTATGCTTGAATCGTGAAAATCAGAAAGCTCACTGTAGTATATTATTTTATCAAGATTATCCTCAGGCACACTTGGCTTGTCTATGGCAAAATTCTGAGAATAGCTGAAATATTCGGGAAAATATGTTTTGACTATTTTCTCCAGAGCGCTGACATTAGCTACGAGTATCGGAAAAATGACGGTAATTATAAAAACTACTGATGCCGCAACGGACAATATTTTCACTATTTTGACTGTTGCGGTATTTTTATTTTTAATAAGTGTTAAATCCTTTTCCTGATCCAACAACGCTTCTTCAATTAAATTATCATCAATATTCGTTATACCGTTATATAAATCAATAATTCTGTTATTCATATAGCTACTCCTTCTTTTTCGAGCGCGGTTTTTAATTCTTTACGAAGCTCATACATTTTCATTGCAAGCTTTTTCTCTGGAATATTCTTTTTCTTTGCAAGGTCTGTAAGCCTTTCGCCAAACCAATATCTGCGAACAAATAAAATTCTGTCTTCGCTATCGAGTGTTTTGAGCCAAGCGCTTATAATTTCACTGAGTTCACTGCTGTCTAAGGCTGTTTCAGACGTGTATTCCGATGAAAGACAATCCTGTAATTCTTCAAATGAGATTTCGGCTTGGCGCGACCGTTTTTTTGCATGATTTTTAGCCAATATGTTCAGGGCAGAATTACGGACTGTTTTTCCGAGCCACGCTTTAAAATTATCGGGTCTTTTCGGAGGAATCGAGTTCCAGACTTTGTAGTATACATCCTGAACACATTCCTGAGAATCCTCGAAATTCATCAATATATTTTTAGCGATTGTAAAGCAGTAATTACCGAATTTTTCTTCTAATCGGGAAATTGCCTTTTCATTTCTCTCAAAGAACAGATCAACTAATTCCTTTTCTTCCATAATTTTTACCTCCGCTCAATTTTAAGGCCTTCACCTATAATAACAGAAAAAAACGGGAAATATTTTAAAAAGCAAAAATTTTTTAATGTTTTTTGAAATTTATAATAAAAGCACCATTACCTGTTATATTATTTTATCTTCACGGATTATTGGTAAAACTATTGCATTTTTTTGGAAAAATATGTATACTAAAAACACTAAAATAAAAAATAAAATACATAAGGAGAAATTCAAATGGAAGTTATTATTAATTCTTTAGCCGCATTAGCCGCTGCAGTGGGAGGTAAAATTGTATTTGCCATTATTGTACTTGTTGTCGGTAAAATTCTTATCGACGCAGTTTTGAAACTGCTCAAGAAGAGCAAGATGCTCGACAAAATGGATCCCTCTGTAAAAACATTCGCATTAAGCTTTGTTAAGATCGCATTATATGTGCTCTTAATTATCTCTATCATCGGTATTTTAGGCGTGCCGATGGCTTCTGTTGTGGCTGCGTTGGCTTCCGCAGGTGTTGCAATCGGTCTTGCTTTACAGGGCGCTTTGTCAAACCTTGCAGGCGGCATTATGATTATGCTTTTCAAGCCCTTTAAGGTAGGCGATTTTGTAGAGGCATCAGGCGTTTCCGGCATTGTTAAGGAAATTACTATGTTCTATACCGTTATCACCACACTTGACAACAAGCGCATCACCGTTCCCAACGGCAATCTTATGAACGCTAATATTGTGGACT
>JAFLUN010000067.1 GCA_022508785.1 Oscillospiraceae bacterium | reverse complement strand
CATTTATCTCGCAATTTTCTCGCAATTTATCTGAAAACTGCGAGAAATCTCGCAAATTTGGGGTAAAATCGGCGGATTTGAGGCACGAACAGGGACGGTACGGGAAGAAAAGCATTTTGCTCGAAATCGTTTGAGCGGTAATGAACCGATCCGTAGGTTCGAATCCCACCGTCTCCGCAAGAAATCTTTGACGGCGTTTTCTCCAGCAGAGCAAACACTACCGCAACTTTATCATAGGTCCAAATGCCTATAAAAAACCTCTCTTTAACAACACAGTTTGTGTCACTAAAAAGAGGTCTGTTTATAAAAGGGATAGAAAAACTTCGTTCAACTCATCCCACACATTGTCATGAATAGTCGGCAAAGATTTTATTAGTTCCTCTACAGCGGCAAGGTTACGGTCGATATACTCATTGACTTTGTCAAAGCGTTTAATTTCGCCGATTTCGGGATTGTTCATTTTGAGATCTAACAGTTTTTTAACATCCGATTTTATTGATTCTTCAAGGTATTTTTCCATCAATGTGCTGAAAAGCATGGGCGGCGGAGTGCCTTCTGCTAATATCCACTTACATGCAAGTAAGGGACGGAGAACATAAAAATATTTCTTAAGTCTGACTGTTTCACCTTTCAGATATTCACGGTAGTTGCTTTTTGCAGTACTCAAATAATGGTACAAGCCCGATTTTGCGACAAAGTATCTGTTGATAACAGCAGACACTTTTTCCCATTCGTCAGTAGTCTTATATATTATCGGCGAAGAGTTCCACTCAAATAGCGTTGAGTTTGATTTATGTAACAAGGTAAGTGCTTTGGAAATATCCCAACCGTTAATATCTAAAGTGTCATTCAACTCCCATTCAATAACATCTCGGGTTTTATCAAGTTGTAGATAAAACTCTTTCGGTCTAACATATATAAAACGAACATCATAGTCGCTATCCGGTGAAGCAAAACCCCAAGCTCGACTGCCTGATTCAACACAGTGAAGAATTTTGATATTTTCCTTTTCTTCAATCTCTTTTAGTTTTAGTTTAATTAGTTCCTCCATACTTTTCACTTCTTTCATTAAAGGAAAAGCGGCAGATCACTCTGCCGCCTTAAAATTATATACCGGCTTAATGTGCTCAATAATTTCTGCGGTAGGCTCAATATGCTCGATGATCTCATCCATATTTTTGTATGCCATAGGCGACTCGTCAAGGGTTGAAGTATTTACGCAGGTTGTATAAATACCTGCCATTTGCTTCTCATACTCCTCCATAGTGAGTTTCTCAAAAGCGGCGGAACGGGACATCAGTCGCCCTGCGCCGTGAGGCGCGGAGCAGTTCCAATCCTCGTTACCTTTACCCATGCAAATAAGGCTTCCGTCACGCATATTGATGGGTATCAAGAGCTTTTCACCGGCCTTAGCAGATACTGAGCCTTTACGGAGTATCATTTCATTCACGTCGATATAATTATGAATGGTTTGGAAAGATTCATAACCTGTAATACCTGTCTTTTGGAGTAAAATTTCAGCCATCTTCTCGCGATTGCGCTTTGCGAATTGCTGACATATATTTATGTCGTGTAAATAGTCCTCCATAAAAGTACCGTAGAGGTAGCAAAGCTCGTAAGGCATTGTAGGCTCTTTTCCCTCCAACTCTTTTGCTAAAGCCTCTATTGTTGTCTGGATCTCACTTCTTCTCCCCACCTCTTTATAAGTACGGATGATCTCATCTCTCTTTTTGAAATACTCCTCCTTACCCATATTCAAATCAACAGCAATTTTCTGATAAAATGTAGCAACCTGTGTACCGAGGTTTCTGCTACCGGAATGGATGATCAAATATTTATTGCCGTCAGCATCAGCATCAATTTCAATAAAGTGATTTCCTCCGCCCAAAGTGCCGAGACTTCTTTCAAGTCTTTTGGTATCCTTTAAGTTACGGTAGCAACGGAGAGCAGTTAAACCAAAACGCTCCTGTCTTCCATCCCAAACGTTCATTCCGCAGGGAATGGTGTGCGCCGCCTCATCAAACTTTTCAAAATCAATATCAATGTTACCAAGGCTTACGGTGTACATTCCGCAACCGATATCCACGCCCACCATATTGGGAACGACCTTATCAACAATGGTCATCGTGGTACCGATAGTACACCCTTTACCTGCGTGCACATCGGGCATAATGCGGATTTTTGAATTATTAAAAGCCTCTTCGTTGCATACTGCCTCAATTTGCCCGTATGCGGTAGGCTCAAGCTCATTTGTATAACATATAGCAGTATTAAACTTGCCGATTATCTCTATCATGGCAATTCTCCTTTCATGTGTTACCTCTGAGGATACTTGTAAGCTGTGTAAGAACGTCACCGTTACCGTTCAAATTGATATTACCGACATTCTCGCAGATACGCTCAACATACTCAAGCTCTTTGAGTTTATAGAGGGTTTGATTTTCATCCATCAGTTTTGCGGTATTAAGCAATGATCTGGTGGAAGCGACCTCCTCACGGCGGGTAATAACATTCGCCTGAGCACGCTTTTCGGCAACTAAGACAGTATTCATGATCTCGCGAATCTCACCGGGAAGGATAATATCCTTTACACCTGCATCCGTGATTTCAACAAACAGCTCTTTTTCTTTGGCTTTCAGTTTTTCAAAAACGAACTCGGACATCTGTACCTTATTTTCAAGTATCTCGTCCAGCTTATATTTACCGACATATTCACGAAGAGCAAGCTGTGCAGCAACATGCATTTGCTCGGCAAAGTCATCAATCTCGGTAGAAATCTTCACATAATCGGTTATGCGGTAATTGCAAACGAAATTGATGCGAAGAGAAACCTTATCTTGCGTTAAAATCTCCTGACCTGTAATATCCATTTGAATAAGTCTTGTGTCAACATAATCCACATCAATCTTGACGCCGTTTTTCCAAAAGTAATATGTACCTGCATCCAAAATCTTGACAAATTTTTTATTGAAATAGAGCCTTGCTTTCTGATATTCAAAGACCTCGATCTTAGTGTAATAAATTGCAGGGATTTTAGAGAAAATATACTCCGGCACATCGGCAGATACTTCAGGTGTAGAGATATCCACCATTTTATACTCGTGCTTATCTATAACAGACCAAAAGGCGTACTTGCCGCGAAGAAGCACAGAATCAAACTTTCCGTTTACGAAATGAAGCGCTAATTTCTCGTCAGCAACCTCAATAACCGAAGCAGCATTTGCAACCGCCTTATCATTAAGAACGGTATCCAATGCACATATATCGGAATTGATGGGCTTATCCAAATCCAATACTTCAATTTCTTTACCGCCGTAAATATAATATCTGCCTGCCGTAAGCATTTTTACATACTTACCGTTTTTGAAAAGAAAGCCTCTTTGATTTTCATTGATAATAATCTTTTTCATAATATGTAAATTCTCCTTATAATACGGTCGCAATTACTCATGCAAACACTTGCGGCCGAAAACTTGAGTGGTCGTGCGTATAAGCGGAAAGAAAACTTTTGACTTATATGCTTGATTCACGGTATCCGTTCTCGGGCAAGGCAGGCGCCGCATCGCTTACGGCAAAAATATCTTTTTGCTTTCAGCCGAGCAATTGCAGCTTTAATAATAACGTTCTCGCGTGCTTTCACACACCGTTATTTTGCCGTTTACGGCAGTTACCAATCCACTGGCGATATGCTCTTATGCATACGGCGGGATTCGAACCCGCGATAGTCGGACTTTACAGGTCCTTTTGGGGAGTTGAACCCCATCCCTTCGAGCTTTCAAACTCATAGGATTGCCAAAAAGCAAGAATTTCTTCGGGCATACACTTCGGCATAGCCTTGTGCACCGCAGTGAAAGTATTTCAAACACACGCTTGAAGTAACCTTGCAAGCATATTTTACCAATTAGAACCTCATTAAACACGGAAAAAAAGCTGCGAACTTATTTAAGTTCACAGCTTTTCTGTCTTTGTAAGCGTTCAATAATCAGATTTCTGAAGTCATTCGGCTCAATAACCTCGACCAAAGGGCCGAAGCTCAAAATACGAATTACCATTTCGGTTTCATCGTATTTGTCGTATTTAATATGCACAAGATAATGCTTGTTATCAACCCGTTCCGCTCTCTTTTCAAAATGGGCAAAATGGAGTAAGCATCTTTCAAGGGCATTTCTGTCATCTCGGATACGAAGTGTAACCGATTTTTTTACCGTTGCAGTGGGATTTTTGGGTGTAAAACTGCCGCCGTAACACTTTTCACAGGACACGATCCGAGCAAGATTTACCGTTCCGCCGTAACGGCATCCAGAACTGATAAGCCTAAATTTATCATCCTTTTCGGAGTATTCCAGTCTCCTCGGCATTACTGTCATTGAAATTATATTGCCCTTCCTATTGACAGTTTTAATTTTAATCGGCTGTTTTTCCTTTAAGGCGGATAAGATTATCTTAAATCTTTCAATATATCCCTCATCCTCAAAGGGATCACCGTCACCGTATTTGTCATAAATCACATAGTCGTCTTGAGTGAACAGCGGCTCAACATCGTTAAGATTATCAAAATTTATACCGAACAGCTTTATACGCGGATCGAGAGATATGGCTTTCAACCATTGCTTTTGTATAAGCGTCAACGGCATTGTGGGCTTATGTTTTATAGGCGTTGTCATATCTGCCCTTACAAGCTGCCACTTTTCGTTTTTGAGTGACGGCAGAACGGTCAGCATACTTTCGCCGAAAGCATAATCACAAACAATTTGGTTAAGTTCTTTTTCGTCCGTTTCGCCGCTGATGATTTGAGCAATTATCTTTGCCACAGCGTTATAGTAAGCGGAATAAATTTCATTAAAAATCATTTTTCCACCTCCGCAATGCCGTACATACGGTACATTTTTTCAATGTCACGCTTGAACTGATTTTCAACTGTTCGGTTGGAAAAATTAAGCTCGGTTATACGGCATATAAATGTCCTTATCCACGGAATCATCTCGCTTGTGTCATACACATCTGCAGTAAAACGGTAGGTGTGATCGTCAATCTTCTTAACCTGACCGACACGCTTTTCACGCTCCAAACGGCGAACTATATGCTCTTCGCTGTTACCTATTTTTACGGTAAAATCTACGTGCTCCATTCGCCCTTCGCCATATCGGTTCTTCTTTGCGGTAACGCCCCACATTTTTGACTGCATTTTATCAAGCTCTGCTCTGAGCTCATCAAAACGGGGTGTCGGCTCCTCAATTTTTACATTTGACAAATAGTCAATACGAAAAGATTTAATTACATTAAACTCGGGCTGATACGCCAACAGATACTGTCTGCCGTTCTGTACGCTTATAAATATGCGAAGCGGTATAATGCGGGCTTTTCTGGGTTCGTCTGCTTTGCGGCTTGTGTTTGACACAGTAACAATTCTCTTTTCCCGCATAGCACAAAACAGCATTGCCAATACACCGCTGTCCATAGCAGAGGTTATGTAGTGATGCTTAAAACTGAAATAATCTGTTTTACCGTCTTCTTTATCGAGCAGGAAAGAGCCTATCACACCGCAAGGGGCAACTTCGGAATAAAAATTCAGTATATCTGTAATGTTGGGCAACCGAGTATCCTCCGCCCTGCGATACATCATTTTTCTGCCGACCTTTTCACTTGTGATTATCCCCTGCTCTATGTATTCTTTCAACTTCTTTCTTACGGTTGATTCGTCAAACATCATCGGACTTTCGAAGCCTGACAGATACTCGTCAATTTCTTTGAGTATATCCGGCAGGGAAAGAACAACATCCGGGGAGTGAAGAATATCAAACAAAATAAAATGGAGTGTAATATCACCGTCGGTAAAACTCTTGGATTTGAGAGCCTTGTAGAAAGGATTGTGGCCTGAAATGCGGCTGTCAATGGAAATGAACACGTTTTTGCCTTCAGGTGTACGCACAAAGCTCATGTGATCTCCGAGCCAGCTTTCTATTCTGCGGCGCTCGTCATCATAAGAACGGGCACTTTTCTTATCGTATTCTTCACGGCTCTTAAAGCCGTAAACATAGAACTCGCGCATATAGCTGCGTATCTTTTCAAAGTTTTTAATCAACTCGCTGTATGATGACACTGTGTTCACCTCCTAATCATAATCTAATCTTCATCTTCCTAATCAACTCATAAATTCAATTTGCTAATTTTACTGTTTTGATACAATTACATTATATTCATTTTCAATTAAGGTATCAAGTTCAATTTTATCATTTATTCAAAAAATAATTTAATTGTTTTGAAGGAAATTTAGTTTAGTACAAGACTTGAAAAACAATTAAAAATATATTATAATATTGAAAATAAAAAGCGGAAGAGGTGAAAAGATGATTTACGTTTCCTGCTAAAAAATTTAGGCATGATAGTAGTTTATTGCGGCGATAGCCGTTTATTTGTCGTGCCGTTTCGCAGGAAAGTAAACACCCTTTTCACTGATCATACGGTTTAGTATATCTTTAGGGATAGCTATGCTCTGTTATTCGGTCGTAAGGAATTTCTTTCCTTGCGACCGAATTTTTATGTGGAGGTATGGCAACAATGGTTTATTTATTCTTCTGAGCGCATTTGTTTAATTGCAAAGCGCAAAGGCTTATTTCTATTAAATTACTATTTTTAAATGTCAGGAGAAAATTAAATGAAAAAACAGACTAACAATGGAAATCAATTAAAAAAGCAACTGTTTTTGCATAGCAAAGCATGGCTTGCTGTTGCAGTCATTTCTATGGTTGTTCTTAGTGTATATAACTTAGTAATTTCTTGGTTACTTCAAAAAATAATTGATATAGCGGCAGGTAATGACCCAACCTCACTTGCTTTTATTGCGCTGGTCGCTGTTATTACTTTTGTAGTTTTTATGGTTGCATATTTCGTTTACCGAAAAGCCAGACCGAAATTTATAGGGACAGCAATGGAACAATACAAAGCCCGCATTTTTGAAAAAATATTAAACAAGAAAATAGCTTCACTGTCGGGAGAAAACACAGGTAAGTTAATATCTGCTTTAACAAATGATATGCGCTTGATTGAAGACTACTATCTTGACAGTATTCTTACTGTTGTTGATATCAGCGTAAGCTTTGTCGGTGCGCTCGTTCTAATGCTATGGTATAGCCCGATATTAACGCTTGTAGCAGTATTACTTTCTATTTTACCCACCGTCGTATCTCTCCCTCCTGCAAAAAAGCTGGAAGAAGCGGAGAAAAAGGTTTCGGATGGGAACGCAAACTATGTTGAAATAATAAAGGATATTCTTTCAGGATTCCCAGTCATAAAGAGTTTTCGTGCGGAAAAAGAAATTCAGGAGCGGTTTGAGGTAGATAACAGAAAGATTGAAAACATTAAGTATTTAAGAAGATATGCGGAGGAAAACGTAAATTTGCTCAGTACCGCTGCCAGTGTTATTATGCGGCTCGGTGTTTTTGTAATCGGAGCATGGATGGCTGTGTCGGGAACAGGAATCACGCCGGGAATTGTATTAGTTTTTTTACAGTTAGTCGCTTTTGTTATTTCGCCTATAGAACAAATGCCCTCACTTCTTGCAAACAGAAAAGCGGCGATAGCCATAATGGATAAATTATCTGATTTTCTGTCCCAGCATGAAGAATCCAGCGGTGAAGAAATATCTCATACATTAACGCAGGGCATTTCTATCCGCGATATGTCATTCGGTTATGATGATGACAAAGAGATTTTGCACCGCATTAGTCTTGATTTTTCACCGGGAAAGAAATATGCGATTGTCGGCGGCTCAGGTTCAGGCAAAACAACATTACTGA
>JAFLUN010000066.1 GCA_022508785.1 Oscillospiraceae bacterium | reverse complement strand
CAAAGTGGCTGGTTTTGTAGTCGATTCCCCCGTGGATTTGAGAAGAGATATTGAAAAACGGAAGAATGAACTGCAGGTAGAAACAGGTGCAGAGATATATTTGCTTTCTTTCGATGAATGGGTGAGTTATGAGGTTGCAAATCTGAATCAAGATCAGAAGAACGCTCTTGGTTATAGTTGGATTGTAGCACTTGTAGAATCCTTTGCTCAAAGACGTTTGGATTTAGCCCCTATAGATGAACCATGCGATGCTTGGATCAATGATTTGATAAGCATTATGAACAACTGAGGGAATCTTACATGATAAACGCAATTTCTTTATTCTCCGGTGCAGGGGGAATGGACGTCGGGTTTAAGCGTGCGAGAGTCAATGTTGTTCTTGCAAACGAAATTGACAAAACTGCGGCGAATACATTCACCACAAATCATCCAGGCGTAAAAATGCTTGTCGGTGATATAAATGATTATTATTGTGAATTTAAAAAATGCCAGAATATCGATTTGGTGTTTGGCGGTCCCCCTTGTCAAGGTTTTTCTGTTATAGGAAAAATGAATCCAGATGATGAGAGAAGCCAGCTAATATGGTCTTTTTTGAAAGTTGTAGAAATCGTTAGGCCACGGGCTTTTGTGATGGAAAATGTCAAATCCTTGGCAACCATCAACAAGTGGAAAGATGTAAGAAACGCATATATTGCGCGCGCTGCAGAATTAGGGTATGGCTGTATTCCTTTTGTGATTAACGCCGCCGAATATGGAGTGTCACAAAAAAGAGAGCGAGTATTCTTTATAGGCATCAAGAATGATAGATACTTTGAGAAAGCAATATGGAACAATTTGTTTTCTCAGCGCCGTAAACCTCCAACGGTTAGGGAACTTTTTAGCGATTTAGGCCCTGCCGGAACAGAGCGAAATCCTCTGACTTGTAATGCAAAAATAACATTTGCTGTAAAACCAGTTATGAGACGCATTCCGTACGACTGCTTGATGTTTAATGGTATTGGACGCCCTATTGATCCCGATGGGTATTCGAGAACAATTACTGCTTCCATGGGCGGTAACATGACACTAATTGTTGATGAGGTATTTTTACATGACTCGACTGCCGACAATTGGATTCAAGAATATTATGATAAATTGGTCAGTCATGAAATCATACCCGAATTCAAAGAAGCGCCATCACGGTTGAGACGATTAACTATTAATGAAGCACGCAGGCTTCAAACCTTTCCGGATGATTATGTTTTCTGTGGCGCAAAAACCAGTGTGTATAAGCAAATTGGAAATGCCGTTCCGTGTGAAATGGCAAAAGCAGTAGCAACTGCTGTGGTAAAATATATTACTAATAAACCATCAGCCTCAACTGCAGTATAAAAGCGGAAAGCCACACAGTATATTTTTTTATTTTGCTGTTTGGTTTTTCCTGTTCACGCTTTGTTATCTGGACTATTTGCATTTTCTATGGCATAGTGTCATGCTGCAAGGAGGTGCAGATATATGCCAGCACAATCGTACAAACTAAATAGCGTGGCTGCTGAAAAGCGACCGTATCCTTGGGTATGATCTCAGAGATACGGTCGTTTTACTATGCTGAGAAAGGAGGCTTGATATGGGAAACATACTGGAAGAGTTCTGGTACGGGAATATAAATCCCCAGGAGCAAAGCACAGAAAAGAGCCGCGTCGTTAAGGAACTGCTTAAACTCATGGGACGGAATCGAGACCGGCTGAATGATACCATGACGGCAGAGCAGCGTGAAACTCTTGAGAAATATGACGATTGCGTCAATGAAATGCACAGCATTATAGAATTGGAGATATTCTCCTATGCGTTCCGGCTCGGTGGAAGATTTATGCTTGCGACCGTTACGGACAAGCCCGACGAGGTATAAAACGAAAAAGACCACACTTAAGGTTTTATCCTTTGGTGTGGTCTTTACTCGTTGCCCGCCCGAAAGAGAATCGGTTAAAAATCGTTTTGTTCATCCAATCCCTAACCACAACTCCCTTTAAGGTGGTTTTTTTGTATGATAAAATTATTATACATTTGCGGTTTCTTTTTCGTTTTCTGCCGCAAACTCAGCATTTACATCGTTTTTGCCTTTGTGCCAATAGGGCTTGATTCTAAGGAAAATGTAAGCGGCAACTGCACCCACGGTATTAAAAATAATATCTTCCATTGTGTCAATAATCGCGTAGCGTGCATTGTAAACTTCTTCGGCTGTATTGTAAAGAACGGAGCCGTCTGTAATCTCCTTAAGTCTCGGCGCAAAGCTTGTGGGGTCTAAAATCCAGGGCTTTGCAAGACCGGGGTTATTGTATTTTTCTGCCGCCCACATTGCTAACGACTGTGACCAATGCTGTGAGTCGCCGCCGGCAACCTGGTCAAACGTGAACTCGAAAAGCTCCCAGCCCGTGCCGACAATAAATGAAAATCCGAAAGCGGCAAGTAAAATAACTCCAACGTCAGTCTGCTTTCTGTCTCTCTTCTGCATAGCAGTGCAGATTTCATAACCCATAATAACTGCGTAAGCGCCCAAAGCGGCGTGCATTATGTAGTCGTAAGAGTTAACGCTGTAATAGAAATTGATGTAAGCTCCGCCGAAAGATGCAAGCCACAAAAGAAGAATTAAGCCGTCCTGAAAATGCGGCGGAATGTAATGCGGCCACTTTTTCTTAGAAAAGAGCATACATATTTCCCAGGCAAACATACCTGCAAGATTTGCAAAGGTCTGCAAAACCTGCTGAATGTTTACGGTATCTTCAAGACCGAAACCGAATCTGCCTAAGCCGAAAGCGGCATCTACCATAGCGAAAATCATGGTTGCACGAAGCACCCACCAGTATACGAGCTCCCACTTTTTAGGTTTGGAAGCTATTGTTTTGAAATATTCTTTCATAATTTATATCCTCCTCGTTAAAACATATAATATCATATAATATTTTATTTGTCCATAATAAAATATTAAACAATTTTAGGATTTATTTTGAAATAAACATATAAAAAGAACAGCATTTGTAAACTGCTGTTCTTTCAAAAATTTGTATTTTATTTTATAGTGCCGTCAGGATTAAAAACAGGCAGTTTTTCAAGATATATCAAATCGTCACGGTCTGCTGCAGTGTCCTCTGCCAAAACGCAAAGCTTGCCGCAAACTATGCCGCCTGCTTCTGTTACAAGCTTTTCAAGGCCGCCTATTGATTCGCCCGTTGTCACAACATCGTCAACAAGAAGAATTTTTTTGCCCTTCATAAGTGCGGCGTCGGCTGTGTCTAAATAAAGCTTCTGTTCGCCTTTAGTGGTAATTGAATTTACCGTTACCTCAAACACGCCGGACATATACGCTTTCGGTTTTTTTCTTGCAACGAAATATTTTTGATTATTCTGAAGCCTTGCCATTTCGTGAGCCAAGGGAATACCCTTAGCTTCAGCGGTTATTACGTAATCGTATTCGGGAGCAATGTCCAGCATCGCTTTAGCACACGCAGTCGTAAGCTCAGGGTCGCCGAAAACAATAAAACCCGCAATGTAAAGATCGTCTGTAACGGGGCAGAGCGTAAGGTCGCGTTCCACTCCTGCAACGGTCAGATGATAAGTCATTTTGTATTCACCTCTAAAAAATACTATTCTAAAAAAATACTGCGGCGGAAGAACCGCCGCATAAAGTTTAATTTGCCAATGCTCGTGACAGCCAAATCTCGGCAATGTCCATAGCGGCATAAAGACCTTTCTTTTCACTTGTCTTTACAATGCGTTCTCTTGCGCTGACATCCGGGTCAGTGTTCAGAAGCTGAATTGAAACCTTTGATGCAACCTGAAGGTCACCAACCTGTTTAGTGCCTGTAATTTGCATCATAATAACGTAATTTTCCGACGGATCGCCGTAGTAAATAGTGTTACCGTTTCTTACAAGAGGCCTGCCTTTATAAGTGAGAAATTTTTCAGACATACTAACACCTCGTCTTTATTTTTTTGCTGATTTCAGGTATTCCTTAACAAGATCCTGCAAAAGCTCGTCTCTGTCAAGGCGGCGGATAAGACTTCTTGCGTTGTTGTGCGTGGTAATGTAAGTCGGGTCTTCGGAAAGAATGTAACCTACAATCTGGTTGATTGGATTGTAGCCTTTTTCAACCAACGCATCATAAACAGCAACAAGAGTTTGCCTGGTGGCTTCCTCACGGTCATCCTTTAAGGAAAATTGAATGGTTTTGTTAGGGTCAAGCATTAGCGCCACCTCCTGAAAAATATTTGCGTAAACCTTACACTATATTATACACTGTTCAGCTTTAAATTACAAGCACAAAAATCATTTATATTTATTGTTTAAGCGCAATTCCGTCATTTTGGAGCTTTTCAATAATTCCGTTAACAATCGCCATTACTTCTTCACGGGTTAAAGTCTTCTCAGGGTGCGAGAATGTAAGACGGGTTGTTATGGATTTACCTGCTTCGTCAGAATATGTGTCAATTACCTGAACATTTTTAATAAGACTGCACTTTGCCTCTTTAATTGCGTTGCCGATAGGCTCAAAAATATCGGAAACGAAGGAAATGTCAATGTCAATTCCGGGGAATTTTGACGGCTCGTCATAAACAATGGGAGCTGCCTCAATTTCAGCAAAAGCAGAAACATCAATTTCAGCAAAGCAAATGCTTGCTTTCTTGTCAATTTTCTTGGAAACAGACGGGAAAACGATTCCCATTTTGCCTAAAAGCATACCGTCACAGTAAATTTCATTAAGATTTCTCGGGTGCTCATAATTGTGTGTAGCTTCCGTAGTCTTAAATGAAAGCTCACGGTGCTTAATATCGGACGCGAGCACACAGAGCATATCACGAAGCTCAAGATAAAGGGTTTCAATATTCTTTGTCTTACTGTAAAGAGTAATGCAAAGCTTTTTATGCTCGTCGCAAAGTCCGTCATCTTTGAGCCCGTTTACCGTTCTGCCGATTTCAAATACACCGAAATCGGGCGCAAAGCCAACGTTTGAGCGAACCTGAACAAGCTGTGTGGGAACGATTGAACGGCGAATAGTTTCAATATTCGGGTTAGTAGCATTGACAAGCTTAATGTTGTCCTCAATTTCAATTCCCAAAGCCTTGAATTCGTCATAATAAGCCCAAATGTAAGAATGAAGCTCATGAAGGGAATAACGCTTAACGAGAATATCCTTTATTTTGTCCTCAACGGTTTTTTCTTCATAAGGACGAACGGGATAAAGGGGAGAAAGGCTTGTGTGAACGTCAAAATTGTCGTACCCGTAAATTCTTGTGATTTCTTCAATGATATCAGCCTTAATTGTAACGTCTTTAGTTGCTCGCCAAGAGGGAACGGTAACGCTAAATTTGTCGCCGCTGAGTGTTACTGTAAATCCGAGGGATTCAAGAGTTTTTACGATAGTGTCATTGCCTATTTCAATGCCTGTGTATTTGTCAACGAAGGCTTTGTCAAAATCAAGGGTTACCTTGTCATAGCGGAAAGCGTATTCGTCGGTAAGCGAAGAAACAACCTTTGCGCCATTGTCAATAGATGTTAAAAGCTGAACAAATCTTGCAATAGCGGGAACAGTCATTTCAGGGTCAAGGCATTTTTCATAACGCATTGAAGCGTCTGTTCTGTGGGCAAGGCGAACGGTGGATTTACGGATTGAAACCGCATCAAACGTTGCAGATTCAAGGGTAAGGGTTGTTGTATCGTCAACAATTTCAGAATCAAGACCGCCCATAATACCTGCGATGGCAACGGGAGTGTTATCATTGCAAATCATAAGGGTGTTTTCGTCAATATTTCTGTTTACGCCGTCAAGAGTTTGGAATACAAATGGCTCAGAGAACCGCTTAATTCTGATTTTCTCTACCTTGCGTGAATCAAAAGCGTGCATTGGCTGACCCATTTCAAGCATAAGGTAGTTTGTAAGGTCGGCAAGGAAGTTGATAGCCCTCATTCCGCAGTAGAAAAGGCGGATTCGCATATTAACGGGGCTTACCGATACATTGATATTTTCGACTTGCAAGCAAGAATAACGCTGGCAGAGGGGGTCTTCAATTTTCATATCGACTTTGGGAAGTGAATCGTATGCCGAAAGGTCAACGGCAGGAATCGGCTTTAAGGGTCTGCCTGCAAGGGCCGCAAACTCACGGGCAATTCCGTAATGTCCCCAAAGGTCGGGGCGGTTTGTAAGAGACTTGTTGTCAACCTCAAAAACAATATCGTCAATTTGGTAAGCCTCTTTAATGTCAGTGCCGTTGGGAATGTCGTCCGTGATTTCCATAATGCCCGAATGGTCATCTGAAATGCCGATTTCCTTTTCGGAACAGCACATACCGTATGAAATGTAGCCTGCAAGGGGGCGGGGCGTAATTTCGATTTCACCTAACTTCGCTCCTACCTTTGCAAATGCAGTTTTCATGCCCACACGCACATTGGGAGCGCCGCAAACAACGTCTGTAAGCTCATTTTCCCCTGCATCAACTTTGAGAAGATGCAACTTTTTTGATTCAGGGTGAGGCTCAACGGATTTAATTTCAGCCACAACAACGCCTGAAATGTCGGAGCCTTTCATAAAGATTTCATTTTCAACCTCTGCCGTAGAAAGAGAGAAGCGGTGAATAAGGTCAAGACGGTCAAGTCCTGTTAAATCTACGAAATCTGCAATCCAATTCATTGATAAAAACATAAGTATTACGCTCCTTTCTTATTCATCATCGGTAAACTGAGAAAGACTTTTAAGGCTTCCCGAGTTTAAATCACGAATATCTTTAACACCGTATTTCATCATGGCAAGGCGTGTAAGACCCAGTCCGAAAGCAAAGCCTGTGTATTCCTCGGGGTCAATTCCGCCGGCTTTTAAAACCTCTGGATGAATCATACCGCAGGGGCAAAGCTCAAGCCAGCCTGAGTGCTTGCAGGAGGGACAGCCCTCGCCGCCGCAGATAAGACAGCTTATGTCAAGCTCAAAGCCCGGTTCAACGAAGGGGAAAAATCCGGGGCGAAGCCTTACCTTAATATCTTTTCTGAAAACCTCTGAAAGCATAGTTTTCATAAAGTAAATAAGATTTGAAATTGAAATATCCTTGTCAACCATAACGCCTTCCATTTGGAAGAAGGTGTTTTCGTGGCAGGCATCGGTAGCCTCGTTTCTGAAGCAGCGTCCGGGGAAAATTGCCTTAATCGGCAAGCCGTCGTTGATAAGCGAATCTCTGTATTTTTTGTAAATCGCATTTTGTGCCGCAGAGGTGTGTGATTTGAGCAACTGTCCGTTTTCAAGATAATAGGTATCCTGCATATCACGGGCAGGGTGATGCTTCGGAATGTTGAGTGCTTCAAAGCATTCGTAGTCGGTTACGATTTCACTGTAATTTTCAACGGCAAAGCCCATAGACTTGAAAACGTTCTCACATTCACGCTGAACGAGAGTTATGGGGTGGTAAGAGCCGCGGGACAAATCAGACGGCGCCGAAACGTCAAAAATCGGCATACTGTCAATTTCTTTTTGCATCTCTTTTTCTTTGATTTCTTTTGATTTTTCCGTAATTTTTTCTTCAATAAACGCGCGAACGTCGTTTGCAAGCTGACCCATAACAGGTCTTTCTTCAGCGGAAAGCTTGCCCATCATTTTAAGAATAGAGGTAAGCTCGCCTTTCTTGCCGAGAACGGCAACTCTGAAGCTTTCAATTTGTTCGGGACTTGTAAGTCCGTCAAGCTCTGCTTCCGCTTGTTTGCGGATAGCTTCAAGTTTTTCTTTCAATTTCTCTCTTCCTTTCGTGTATTTAAATGTGTTTAAGTGTACATTTTATAAGTTAAAAATAAATCCCATACGCCGACAATGCGTATGGGACGAAATAACCGTGGTACCACCCAATTTTTTGCGCGAAGCAAACACTCC